>CAYUIQ010000150.1:0-22948 GCA_964444795.1 uncultured Planctomycetaceae bacterium | reverse complement strand
GGTCGTCTTGCGGTCCGGTCCAGTCTCCCGCTTGCAGAAAACCGATGATCTCCGAGGCCCCCGAATCATCGATCGGACTGTTGCTCAGCGGCGGGCTAGACAGCTCGATCCTGCTGGGCCACTTGCTCGACCGCCGCTATCGGGTCCGCCCGTTCTATGTCCGCTCCCAACTGATTTGGCAGCGGGAAGAACTCCATGCCGTGCGGCGTTTCACCCGTGCCATGGCCACTCGGTTCGATGCGCATCGCGGGCTGGAAACGTTGGTCACGCTCGATTTGCCGATGGCCGATCTGTATGAAAACCACTGGAGCGTCACGGGCCAGGACACACCCGATCTGGCCAGCCCCGACCGGGCCGTTTATCTACCCGGCCGAAACGCGCTGCTGGTCATCAAGGTTGCGTTGTGGTGTCAGTTGCACGGCGTTGCGGAGGTCGCGTTGGGGGTACTTCAGTCGAACCCGTTTGCCGACGCGACGCCCCGTTTCTTCGATGGTTTCCAATCCGCACTGAATCTGGCCACGGGCGGAGAAATCCGGATCGTGCGTCCGTTGGCCACGCTGGACAAACGCCGCGTCATGCAACTGGGAGCCAAATATCCCTTGGAACTGACCTTTTCGTGCATCGCTCCGGTCGATGGCCGACATTGCGGGCGGTGTAATAAATGTGCCGAGCGCCGCGCCGCCTTCGGGCTCATCGGCCGTGAAGATCCGACCCTCTACGCCGCCACCTAGAGACCATGCCATGTTTCGTGTTTCGCGCGAATTCAGCTTCTGTTACGGCCACCGCCTGCTCCACTACCCGGGCAAGTGCCGGCATCTCCACGGCCACAACGCCAAGGTGGCTCTGGTCGTGGAAACCTCCGATCTGGACAATCGGGGCATGGTAATCGACTTTTCCGACATCAAACGGCTGGTCGGCCAGTGGATCGACGATCACCTGGATCACCGCATGATTCTCCATCGGGACGACCCGGCCGTGCCGGCATTGCGAGACCTGGGCGAACCGATGCTGCTGATGGACGTCAACCCCACGGCCGAGAACCTCGCGCTGCTAATCCTGCAACTCGCCTCCGACCGAGGAGTTCCGGCGGTGGAGGTTGAGTTCTTCGAGACCCCCAAGTGCCGCGCCGATTGTATCGCCAGCGCCGTCGCGGCAGACCGGATCGCCATCGAGCACGTGGCGGCGAAACCCGTGAATAATCCGGGCTAACCCGGCCGGGCGGCACGAAATCGGCCAGACACGTAACCGCCAAGCCGATCGGTGTGTATAACAGGATGGAAATGCCCGATTTTCATGGCCTTTTTCCGGAGATGCGACGTGCGAATCAAGACATTGGCGATTCTCGTGCCCCTGCTGTTTGGGGGGGGCTTTTCGGCTTCGGCTGCTCCGCTGGACACGGGTCGGGTAGCGGCTGCCGCCAAATGGGTCGCCCATATCGATTTCGATGCCGTGAAAACGGCCACACTGGCCGAGAAGATCCAGAGCAAGTGGCTCGATAACGATCTGGTTAAGCAGCGGCTGCTCGGCGTCAAAGCGCTCACCGGCATCGATCTAACCAAGGACCTTCACGGGGCGACCTTCTACGGGAACCGGTTGGCAGCGGATACGGGGGCGGTGATCATCCACGCCCGCGTCGACGGGAAACGGTTGCTGGACATCATCCGGCCCAAACCCGACTACGAGGCGACGAGCTACCGCGGCCACATCCTGCATACGTGGACCGAACGAAAAGGTACGCCGGGCGAACACCAAGTGACCGGTTCCTTGTCGGATCCGGAGTTGTTGATCGTCGCGCGGGAAACGGCCGAGGTGAAAGCGGCGCTGGACGTGCTGGACGGCAAGTCGCCGGCGCTGGCCGCGAGCGATTCGCCGCTGGCCGGCGAGGTACCCAAGGGAGCCGTCGTCATGGCCGCGGTGACCGATCTGGCCGGTGCGGAACTCCCCTTAAAGTCGCCCGTCATCAACCAGAGCGAGCTGTTTTGGGCCGCCTTGGGCGAACGGGACGGGGAGGTTTTTGGCCAACTGAAATTCGTCGCCAAGTCGGAAGAGATGGCCGCGCAGGTCGAAGATATTCTCCGCGGACTCCGTGCCATGGCCCTCCTGCAGCAAGGCCCCAACGAAGAAACAAGGAAGGCAATCCAGAAGCTCCGCGTCACGACGTCGCAGCGGACCGTACAAGTCGAGTGGCGTGGCTCGGCCGATGAGGTATGGAGATTGATCGAGCAAGAGTTGAAGAAACGATAGAACATGGTATCCGAACCGGCGGCCGTGCCGCCCAGCGATCAGCAGCTTGCACAAGAGGCGCAGCAGGGCTCTGTTGCCGGCTTCGAGGAACTCGCGCGACGCTACCAGGTGCCGCTGCTGCATTTCCTCCGCGCCCGGGTTCGCAGCGAGGCCGACGCCGAAGATCTGGTTCAGGACACCTTGGTGCGTGCCTATGAAAACCTGCGCCGCTACCGGTCGGAATATCGCTTCTCGACGTGGCTGTTTACGATTGCCCATCGGCTCAACCTCAACGCACAACGGAAGCGGCGCCCGACCGGCGGTCACGACGGAATCGAGTCGATTCCCCACGACGGTGCCGAGCCGCAAGCGGCGGCCATCGAGAAAGAACAGCGGAGGCGGCTCTGGGATCTGGCCGAATCGATCCTCTCGGCGCCGCAGATGACGGCCTTGTGGCTGTACTACGTCGAGGAGATGCCGGTGGCCGAGATCGCCAAGATACTGAAGCGTTCACGGACAGCCACCAAGACAATGCTCTTTCGTGCCCGAAGAGCATTGAAGCCGGTGCTCGGAGAGATGGGCCCGGGCGTGGCCGGCGACGTGGTCGGCGGTGGGCACAAGATTTCCAAACAGTCATCCTGCCCCAGTGCAGTGAGAGTTTCCAATGGTTGACCAAGACACAGACGGCCCGAAGAGGGCCCTGGCCGATCAACTGCGGCGCGAAGCCCGGCAGACGCGGCCGGCGTTTTCCGAGTCGCTCCACGCGCGGATCCGCGATGCGGTCGCTCAGACCGAAATGGCCGAACCGCCGCGACCGGCGACCTCGCGTCGCCTCGGTCCGATCGGGATCGCCACCGCCGTGGCGGCAACGCTGCTGATCGGCACGCTGGCGTTGGTGTGGTACGCCAATTTCCGAAACGGGACGTCACGGGGGCCGGGCGAGATGGCCGGCCCCGGGGGACCAGAGGATGGCGGGCAAGAGAAGATCATCGTCGGGCCGCCGCCGGGACCGGACGAGGGCCTTCCCTCCGCGATCGACGTGCCGGGGAATCCCGCCGCCGACATCGGGTTGCTCGTCGACGCAACCCTGTCAAAGCGGCGATGGGCCTATCTCGATCACGATGCCCAGTTGGCCGCACGTCTGCTACTGGATCAGCTCCCTCCGAGCCTCGCGTGGCCGGAGGACGAACTCTGAGAGTGAAAGACATACGTGGGGCAGGATTGCATCCCGCCAAGGCAGGTTGAAAACCTACCCCACGTTTTAGCGGAAGGTTGGAACTGTACATTGGGTCTCCGGGCTGGCCGGGACCGTGTCGAAACATGTTGTTCTTTTTGCGTGAAAGGAGTGTGGATCGTGAGAAAGTCTGTAGGAACGAGTCTGATCGGTATCTTGATGGTGGCGGGCCTGTTATGTACACCCGCATGGGCCGAATCGCGGGCGGAAAAGCCCGTGATCGTGATTTCCGGCGGCGGCTACAACGCGACGATGGCCGACGTGGCCGCGATCGGCGAGATGGCCGGTCAGCCCGAACTCGACAAACAGGTGGAGGCTTTCTTGAAGCTATTCACCCAAGGTCAGGGGTTGGCCGGCGTCGATAAGACGCGGCCGTGGGGCGTTGCCCTTTTCCCCCGCGACGACAAGCCGGCCGGTTACGCCTTTGTCCCGGTGACCGATCTGAAGGCCCTGCTGAAACTGGCGGAAAATTTCGGACATAAATCGAGCGACGCCGGCAAGGGGCTCATCGAGATCGACACGAAGCAAGAGGGCAAGCGGCTGCTGGTCCGCCAACACAAGGGTTGGGCATGCTTCAGCGACAAGCCGGAAAACCTCGCCCATCTGCCCGACGACCCTGGCAAACTGGTCGCCGGCATGGCCAAACAGTACGATCTGGCCGTGCGGCTGAACATCAGCAACGTGCCCGCAAAGGATCGCGAGAAGCTGGTGAAGGCCTTGAGGGCGGAAGCCAAGAAGCAGCTCGATCGGGCCAAGGGAACCGAGTCGCAACAGGCCGTCGGTCGCATGATCGCCCGAATGGTCCTGGGTTGTATCGAGACGGCCACCAAGGAACTGGAGCAGGTCACCATCGGCGGGTCGTTCGATCAGAAGGCCAAGTCGATCTCGTTGGGAATGAACGTCACGGCGCTGAAAGGGACGGCCACGGCGGCGAAGTTTGCTCAGTTGAAGCAGAGCAAGACGAATCTGGCCGGGTTTACGTTGCCCGAGGCCGCGCTGACCGCCAGTTGTGCCGTGCAATGCTCCGACGTCAACACCAAGGCGATCACGGCCCTGTTTGCCGCGATCGAGAAGGCCGCCTTCGAGGCGATCGACGAGAAGGTCGACGCCGAGAAGAAGGCCCAGGGGATGAAGAAATTCGTCGGCGGAATGCTCCGCGTAGCCAGTGAGACGGCAGCCACCGGCCGGCTCGATCGCCGCATGTCGCTGGTCATGAAGCCCGACGGCGTGACCCTGGTGGGCGCTTCGCACGTTGCCAACGGTCCCGATCTGGAGAAGACGCTGGGCATGTTGGTCGAGGTCGCCCGCAAGAAGCACGGCGACGTGGTCGACAAGCTCTTCAAGCCCAACGCCGAGGAGTATCGTGGCGTCAAGTTGCACGTCCTTTCGATCCCCATCACCGACGAGCACAAGGACCACGAGGCGGCCATCGCCCTGCTCGGAAAGAATGTCGAAGTGGTCTTCGGCGTGGCCGACGAGGCGGTCGGGTTCGCGGCGGGTCGAGACGCGATGAAGACCGCGAAGCAAGCGATCGACCAGTCGTTCGACAACCCGGACCAGGCAACGAAGCCGGCCGAGTTTACGGTCTCCGTGGGGCGCGTGGCCGACTTCCTGGCCGCCGTGGCCGAGGAGAAGGACAAGCCGGGCTTCGCAGCGGCTGCCGCGATCTTGAAGAAGAATCCCGGCAAGGACAAGATCACCGGCACCGTCGAGCCGATCGAGCGCGGAATGCGGGCTCAGCTTCAGATCGAAGAAGGTGTGCTCAAGGTGATTGCCGCCGCCGATAAGCTGAAGAAGAAGTAACGCTCATCGCGACCAACCCCGCTTGGGCGACATCGAGGGGATTTTCCTCGGTGTCGCCCGTTTTTCGTGTCGCCGCATTCACTGCCCGCAATGTCCGCCCATATCGCCTCTCTTGTTACCTCCTTCTCTGCCGGGGGAGTACCCTATGGCCCGGTGCTGAGTGCGTGGGGGGTTGACAGGGGATTCCGTGTGTGATATTCAGCGCGTGTTCTCCATGCCAAGGGCAGCCACTGGGGCAAGTGCGACTCTTCGAGCGGGGGCTTCTGGGAATGGTCGATAGCGTGATGCCGTCACTGCAATTCTGGCCGCATCCGGCTGGGCGGTATGCCACGATGGGCGACGGGCTGTTGCTGGGCCATTTCGGCCGGATGACCGACGAGGAACTGGCCGCCCATGACGTCGCGGCGCTGAATCTCAACGCTGCGGTCGGCCTGCCCGGGGCGGAGGACATGCCCATCCGTGTCATGCTGGATATCCTCGACCGCGTCGCCGAGTTGGTCGAGTGCCGGACGCGAGAACGGTGGCATTACTTCGACGATGACCCGGCGAAGTTTCGCCACTCGCCGAACTTCTTTCGCGCGGTGGTCATGGCCGAAGTGCTGCAGCGAGACTTGCAGATGCGCTACAATCCGGCCCGTGCCCCCGATCCCGACGCGCCTGGACCAAAGAAGCGTACCCTGTGGAAAGATTCGCGGGATCTGTTCATTCACGGCTTGATCAGCGGAAACGGGGGCACCTGTACGTCGCTGCCGGTTCTCTACCTTGCGATCGGTCGGCGATTGGGGTATCCGCTTTATCTAGTGCATGTCGGGACGCACTACTTCGTTCGCTGGGAGGATCCTGACGGGAGCGAGTGCTTCAATATCGAGGCGACCGCCTACGGATTGAACAGCTACGACGACGAGTACTACCGCAAGAAGAACCAGACGCTCAGCCCGCCCGGGGCGACCGGCGTGTACGGGCTGCCGTCCCTTTCGCCCAGGCAGGAGATGGCGGCCTTTCTCTGCGCCCGGGCCGACTGCCTGCGAGACAACGCGGTGCTGGGCCGGGCGGTGGCGTTTTACCATCATGCGGTCCGGCTGGACCCCACCGATGTTTACAGCGAGGTCTTCTTCCTTGCCTGCCTGAAGCTGTGGGATCCGAAGGTGTTGCCCGCCTACCTCCCGCGCACGACCGACGTGGCCATGCGCGCGGAGCCAAACGACTACATCGGCACGCCTACGCCTCCGACCATCGTCGCCTCGGCCAACCAAGAACTCCTCCAACTCACCACAGGATGACGTCATGTACGATCCCGTCACCGGCCAATTCGTCAGCATCGATCGCATCGAGGACGACCCGAATGCCTATCGCTACGTGCGGAATAATCCGGTCAACAAGATCGACCCGAGCGGTGAGGGATGGATGTCTTTGTCGAGCTTTACAAGGACCACTGACGAAGCGTCGGGAAGTCACCCAGGGGTTCCGGAACAGCCGCCTTTGCCCCCCGCGGCAGACAGCCCGTGGAGGGTATTCGAGCGGCCGGGTCCCGTCGTCCAACCGCCACTGTCGCCCGCTCCGGTCGCCAGCCCGCAGCAGGGGGTCGGCCACATGGACACGCACCTCCCCGTTCAATTCTTCGACTCTCGCCAAAGGCCTCCCCACTTCACGTATCGGGAGGACCTGGAACGGCGGGCCGAGGCGATCAAGGCCACAGAGCAAAGCCCCGCGGACGACGAAGCGACCGAGCTCTTGGACAAGCGTCTGTCGAATTTCGAGCACAATCTCAAAGGAGTCCGGCGGCTGAGTGGTGGCTACACGCCGAAGCAGGAACTGGCTATCCGTTTCGGCTATGCGTTCAATCTGGTGGAGGACATCAACGAGGCGGCTAAAGAGCGGATTCTGGACCTTCAGGAGGAATACGAAAATCCGCGGTTGTCCACCCACCCTGACCTCCGTATCTTGCAGCAGGAAATCCGCGATCTGCAAGACGCCCGAACGGTCCTCGATTATCAGGCTGAGATAGCTCTGCCGCGGAGGTTCATCGAGTTGGGGCTCGATGAGGTTGAGTACAAGTTCGTCGGCGGGAATCTGATAAGCGAGTACAAACAACTTACCTTCGGCCCGGGCAAGGGACTCAAGTATGCGGCGAGGGTGGCGAGGGGAATCGAAAAGACCCGTTGGACAGAGCGCGGTGTAGAAAGCGTGGCGTTCTGGTCCGGACTGTTCGTGTTCCGGGCCTTGGCCTCGAAGATGATACTGGGAGTTTCTCGGGCCGTTATCCGACAAGTGGCGGCGATCGGGATGGCACCCCAGGGCCCGGAACTCGTTGCCTTGGGCGTCATCGCTTACAGTGGCCTTAGCAAGGAGGAGAAGGCGGAAGTCAATGGAGTTGCGATGCTGTTGCTGGCGGCGGGTGAAGGCACGCTGGCAGCGAAGATTGCTAAAGAACTGCCGCTGCTGGCCGCGCTCATGGCCTTGCATGCCACTGATCTGGGCTCGACCGCCATGCATAACATAGCGACCGGCGAACACGACGCCAGCCGATCCGTACAGATCGTAACGAAGGCGCTCATCAAGCTCGGATTCGATCCCGGAGTAGCGTACCTGGGAGCGATCGCCCTGGAACTCTTCTGGCTGTTCAAGTTCCTGCCAGCGGCCCAGCGAGACGCGGCTCTCCGGCGGATGCGCGCGGCGTGCTTCCCCGCCGGCACGCCGGTGGCGGTCGAATCGGGACAAGTCGCGATCGAGACGATCCAAACGGGCGATCGCGTCTGGGCGTTCGATCATGCCGACGCGTGCTGGAAGCTGGAAGAAGTCTTGGAACCGCTGGTGCGCCAGTACGACGGGACGGTGGTGAGCATCGAAGTGGGCGGCGAGACGATCCGCTGCACGGCCAACCACCCGTTCTGGGTCGTCGATGGCGAAGCGTTGGAAACTCGCCCCGTGCCCGACCACTGCGCCCCAACCGAACCCGCCGAACCGTGCGGCCGCTGGGTCGCCGCCGAAGATCTCGAAATCGGCGACGTGCTAACCACCCGCGACGGCCGCAACCTGCCCATCGCCCACCTCGAATCCACTCCCGCCCAAATCCCCATCTACAACCTGCACGTTGCCAATCTGCACTCCTTCGCGGTTGGCAAGTTGGAGGTGCTGGTGCATAATAGCGGGGGTGCTGCCCCAAGCGAGGTAATCAGAGGTCCTTATGGTACGGTTAGCCGCGAAACGCTCGAAGCCGCTGCAAGATCGGAAGGTTCCCGGGTTAGAATGGTTACCGCCAAGCGTGCTCTGCCTAAGGCAGGGCAAGAGTTGTCCGTTTCTGTTGGGGAAGGCGCGGAGGAACTCTCCTCGGCGGTTGGCCCCGGACGACAATTCTTCCGCGCCTCCATTCCGAAGGAACTGATTGTAAGGCTGGAAGAAGCTGGTCTGGCGGAGTACAGGACGACTCTCATGGGCGGAGTGCAAGGCACGGAGATCTACTTTCCTCCCCAGGCAACCGAGTTCATTGTGCCGTTCTTCAAGTAGCAGAAACCACGCGAAAGGATAGTTATTATGAGATGGTGCTGTGTCGGCTTTCAGAGTCACGTAGAAGCCGCCGGACGTCGTGGGATGTCGATCATCCTTGACACGTCCGATGAATCGGATCCGCGATTTGTCATTCAGCACAGAGCAGTTGATCACGAGGCGCCAGCCCCGGAATTCTCAGACGTTCCGGTTTCTCTGGTGACGGAATCACGGATCGCGTTCTGTCCGTGGTGCGGCACGATGCTGAAGGAGTTCTATCAGAGAATTGCGGGGACACAGTAGTTGGACAGCGCTACTTTGGTGGCGCTATTTGTCGTAAGTGGTGTATTTGGATGCTGTATGCCATGGCGGTATAGGGCGAAAAGGGGGGACGCGGCTATTTGTTTGCATAAGAGGAGTTGCGTCCCCTTCACCATGATCGCTTACAGTGGCCTTAGCGAGGAGGAGAAGGCGGAACTCAATGGAGTTGCGATGCTGTTGCTGGCGGCGGGCGAAGGCACGCTGGCAGCGAAGATTGCTAAAGAACTGCCGCTGCTGGCCGCGCTCATGGCCTTGCATGCCACTGATCTGGGCTCGACCGCCATGCATAACATAGCGACCGGCGAACACGACGCCAGCCGATCCGTACAGATCGTAACGAAGGCGCTCATCAAGCTCGGATTCGATCCCGGAGTAGCGTACCTGGGAGCGATCGCCCTGGAACTCTTCTGGCTGTTCAAGTTCCTGCCAGCGGCCCAGCGAGACGCGGCTCTCCGGCGGATGCGCGCGGCGTGCTTCCCCGCCGGCACGCCCGTGGCAGCCGAATCGGGACGAGTCCCGATCGAAACGATTCAAACGGGCGACCGCGTCTGGGCGTTCGATCATGCCGACGGATGCTGGAAGTTGGAAGAAGTGCTCCAGCCGCTGGTCCGCCAGTACGACGGGGCGGTGGTGAGCATCGAAGTCGGCGGCGAGACGATCCGCTGCACCGCCAACCACCCGTTTTGGGTCACGGGCGGCGAAGCGTTGGAAACCCGCCCCGTGCCCGACCACTGCGCGGCAAGCGAGAACGGCAACATCAGCGGCCGTTGGGTCGCCGCCGAAGATCTCCAAATCGGCGACGTGCTAACCACCCGCGACCGCCGCGACCTGCCCGTCCACCACCTCGAATCCGCCCCCGCTCAAATCCCCATCTACAACCTGCACGTTGCCCAATTGCACTCCTTCGCGGTTGGCAAAATCGAAGTGCTGGTGCATAATAGCGGGCGTGGAGGGGGGGCAGACGACTTCGTTGATGCTGTTCGGAAAAGGACAACGTTGGGAGAATTGGAGATACGGTCTGGTCAACCAACACAGACTCGTCTATCTCCAAGCACGATTGCGGAGTATGAGAGACAATTCTTGGCCGGTAAAACGGTACCATCCGTCGGCGGCTATTTGGACACAACTGGAAAACGGTTGATAATCAACGATGGCCATCATCGTGTCAATGCGGCCTTAAGAATCTGGCGTGAAACTGGTGATGCAAGTCATTTGAGAAATCTGATTCGAAGGTCCATTAGAGAAGGTGGTGTTACGCCACTACACAAACAAGTCGATACTGCGGACTTCCTAGTTCTTCCCGGGGGGTAACTCTATGATTGTGGCAACGTGCAAGTCGTTTTCTATGGAAGATGTTTCAGTTCCAGACTTTGAGATCCATTCGGAATCGGTTTCATGTCTTGGAATCCCATATGACATCGATGCAGAGCGGCTCAAGGACGTTCTTATTGAGAAGGTTATGCCACACGACGCTGGGGTCTCCGTCAAGGCAATCAGGCAGTTGAAACTTCCCGATGGAGCGGCCAATCCAAGAGAATTGTGTGAAGGGCTTGCGGATGGTGAAGCACTAGAAGTGATGTATCGAATTGGATTGCAGCCAGACCAACCTGTGTCAACATTGGGTTTCTCTCAGTTAAGATTGCTTAGCATTGCAGTTACCTTGGAGATTGGAGGGCAAATCATTATTTATGATACTTGCGGATCAGACCCAAAATCGTCAAAGAGAATTGATGAATATGTCCGATCAAGAACTGCCAGCAAAGCAGAAGGTGCAATCAAGATCGTCTACCCAATGGTGACCGAACAGAAGGTGGGTTTTGTGTTACCACCTCGCTCAACATTCTTGCCCACTTGCTCAGAAGAAAGGATGAGGCGTTCGGTGCAGGAGGGCCATAGGATCGAAGATATGCTTGATTTGATCTAGGAGGGTGTAGTGGTTCTACAGCAAGGGTGTAGTGATCCAGCTTGGCCACGAGAAGGTGGCCACGAAAAGGGGCCACGAAAAGGTGATAGCCACCAAATTTGGGTAACATGGAAACTGTAGGTCAACTCAATTCTCGGCGATGGGCGGCAGCACATCGATGATTTACGATGTGGCCGGCAATTTGACCGGGCTCTGGCATCGGCAGTCGGACGGGACGTTGATTTCGAGTTTTACCTACACGTACGATTGCCCGAGGGGACATCACTGGAGGCGAAAAGGGGACATCACTGATTTCGGAGAAAAGGCTTCAAGGCCTCGAAATCAGTGATGTCCCCTTTTCGTGCTCCTTTTCGTGCTGATTGGAGAATAGCCATGGATGAGCATTTGCAGGAAGTCGTGGACGGTGTACGGATCGATGCAATTACCGTCACACGCGTTCCTGATCCACCGCATTCCAAATCCCCCGCTGAACACCTTTTTGTGAACTGCCTTTACGCTGCGACTATTGCACAGAGAGATCCGAGCGACCTCATTCTCAATGCTCGTTCAGACTTGCTTACAATTGTGCGGCTACTGATCGAGAAGAACCTCCTTGCCGAGACACGCTCCTTGTGTGTCACCTTCCTGGGTACCAGAACAGACGGAGGCAATGAACGGCTTTACAGATACAGCGTTGGCAGCGAGAGTTATCCAACGGATTCTCGTCTGCTGACGGTTGCCATGCTGTTAGATGCCAATGACAACATCGAAAGTTCCGATATCGATGCGATGACGGAGTTACTCTAATCAACCCCGCAAGAAGAAAGCACTCACTGGTCCAGAGAGAGAAGAAGAGCCACGACAAGGTGACAGCCACCAAATTTGGGTAACATGAGAACTGTAGATCAAGAGGCGAAAAGGGGACATCACTGATTTCGGAGAAAAGGCTTCAAGGCCTCGAAATCAGTGATGTCCCCTTTTCGCCTTCGCCCGCTGGAATCAGGACCATCTCCATCTTCACCCCACCGCCCAAGTCTACTGCAAGCTTCTTCGCCGGCTCTTTCGCCTCGCTGAAAGCAGTCCCCGCCATCACCAGAAGCACGACGCACGAAATCACGGAGTATCTCATACCACGTCCTCCCATAAGAGGCGTCACAGGCCAGCCACCCATCGACTCTAAGCATATCGCGGCGGGCGAGAGCAGACAACCAGAGGCAACGGCACACTACATTATGTAGTGAAGAACCGAAGGATCCGCCGGGCAAGCCGGCGGGATTTGTGTGAAGTAACAAGGGCGGGGTGGGACAAGGTCGCGTCTTATTGCCCGCCGTCGATCGGCTCCAGATCGTAGTTGCGCTGGAGGATATCGAAGAGTTCCTTCGGCGACCCTAACTGGCAACTGATCGCGTGGCTGGGGGTGAGAAGCTTGGGGATGCCGCCGTCGGAGTTGATGTTGATCTTCTGGGACAGATCCGTGTAGGCGGCGATCTTCCGGTCGATGGTCGAACCGCCCAGTTGACGCCGCAAAGCACTTCGCCCGATGAGTTCGGTCGCGTGCTCGGTGGCTTCGTCGACCGCGCGAGATTCCACCGGCTCGAACAGCCAGTGATGGTACGCCTCGAATTTCTCCGGAGCGGCAAACCAGACGGCCATGCCGAGCTGGGCCAATTCACAGGCGTTGCGATGATGCGGATGCGGCGGTCCGGGGCTGATATACTTGTTGCATTTCGAGTTCATCGGCACCGGCAGGACAACGATCGCCAGTTGGTCGCCGTAGCGAGTCCGCGCCGCGTCGAGGTATTTGTCCAGATTACGACAGTGTCGGCAGGTGTAGTCGAACAGCTTGACCACCACATGCTCGGCCGCCGGATCTCCCAAAATGGGATGCCCATACGTGTTGATCTGGAACCGGTCGTCGAATAGGTTGACGGTACGCACCTTGGTCCGGAGGCTTGGTGGCGGAGGATCCATGCCGGGAAGCGGGGAATGCCCGGTCGTGGCGGGCGGCGATTCGGGCGAAAGCGCGCCGGGTAGCGCCGGTTTCACCGCCGAATCGGGGTCCTCGACCGGCGGCCGTTCGTTCGGCGGATCGGATGGAGGCTCTTGCGCCGCTTCGCCCGGCGACGGGTTGAGTTGGTTCGGAAGGCGTTCCTTGGGCGGTTGGGGCCGGGCGGTCGGGCGTTGCGGCGACGTCGTGCCCGGCGACTCGGATTCCCGGGGCTCCGTCGACGCTCCGCCGCCGGCCAGCACATCGACCGTTTCCGGATCGAGTTTGCCCGAGACCACGTTGTCGGGCGATTCCTCGATAAAGGTCGCCGGCGGAACCGCCAGTTGATCGCCGATCAAAAGGGTCAGGCCGCCGGCCGCCAATCCTCCGGCCCAGCTCCCCGCGGCGGGAGTGAACCCCACGGGCAGGGTCTTCTCGGTGGCTTGCGTCGACACGTCCCCCAAAGCGCCGGTCATCGCACCGTACCACTGCTCGCGCGAGTCGGATCGCATGAGAGGTATCTTGGGAAGCGTCAGCGCCGCGATCGTCAGTCCGCAGGTATGCACGATCAGGCAATACGGACAAAGCCCTTCGACGGCAAACACCAACAATCCGACGAACCAGAGCGCGCTGCCCGCGGCCAGGATCGTTAGGAGCACCAGCGCCCAGCGAGCCCGGGATGCCGTCTCCGCCGACGTCCGGCGGCCGACCAGACACGAAGCCAGGAAGATCAACGCGTAGACCCCAACGGCCGGCACACTGACCGGCACGCCCAGCCAATAGGCCCATTGCCGCTCGGACAGCACCTCCTGGCAGTCGATCCCCGGCAGTCCGCCGCAGCCGATCTTCGGGCCTTCGCTGCCCAGAGAAATCCAGGCCAGATAGCCGGCCGTCACGGTGGCGATCAGGGCCAGCAGGCGGATCGTCCAACGGATCCACGGCCTTGGCCACGTGACGGATCGGCGGTGATCGATTGGCTCTTGCATGGTCGGATGAGTTCCCCAGATCCGTTCCGTGTTCGATCGATTCGTGTCAGATCTATTCTACGTCATGGGGGTGCGAAAACGAGAGGAAATCGGGCGGAAATCAGCGGGCCGCTTCCACATTGAGTTTCCCCTCCTGATCGGCCTGCCAAACCTCGCCGTTGTGGACGTCCAGGGCCGTCAGCCAGCCCTCGCCGTAACAACACGTATCGATACAGACGAGGTAGCCCATGTCGAGGATGTTGCCGTCCTTCTGGGCCGTGTGGCCCACAATGGCCCGCTTGCCCGAGTAGTGGGGGCCGGGAGCGCGGTCTCGCAACGCTTCCCAGCGAAGCGACAGAGCCGATTGCTCGGCCAGCGGGAGATTGCCGTAATAGCTGGCGTGGACAAAGAAATGGTCGTCGATCTCGTAGTACGGGAGGCACTTGCGGAGGAAAGCGATATGCTCCGCCGGAATTTCCTCCGGCACGCAACAGTCGTACGATGCCAGCGTGGCCGCGCCGCCGAACGCCAGCCAGCCGTCGAACCCCCGGTTCTCGTCGAGGAGTTCCAGCAGCATCTCGTCGTGGTTGCCCAGGATCGGCTTCAGCCGGCATCGCTGGGCCAATTCCATCAGACGCTCGACGACGCCCCGGCTGTCCGGTCCCCGGTCGATATAATCGCCCAGCGTGACGATCGTGTCGTCGGCGCGCGGATCGATCGCTTCCAGCAGTGCATCCAAGGCCGCCAGACAACCGTGAATGTCTCCGATGGCAATGACACGTTCCGACACAAGATGCCTCTACGGTGAAACCCTCGCCCTCATTAGTCAAGCATAGCGGAAAGGCACGGGCGCGTCATTCGTTTCCACCCGCGGGGGGGGTCTTGCCGGTTCGCCCGGAGTTTTTGGGGAAGGGTGCCATGAGTCGTGTTTCCCGCAAACCGCAGATAGAATGTATACTCCGCGAACGAGGTAATCATTCACCAGGGGAACGTCATGCAAACGCCGGTCACCACGTGGGCACTGATCGCCCTCACCACGGCCTGGACCACCACCGGCCAATCCGCGCCGACCGCGGACGACCGGCCAATCACGATCGAGCGGCTGGCCCGCGAGATGAGCGACCCGGCGGCGCTGGCCCGATGGCCGGAACCGGTGTACCAACAGCGCCAGGCCAGCAGCTACAATCGGGCGTCGACGGTGCGCGGAGGGCCCGGCTGGTTTGCCGATCAGGACGGCGTCGGCTTCCTTCGCACCGAACAGCGCGACGGCAAGACCGAGTGGGTGTTGATGGAACACGACGGCCCGGGCTGCCTCACGCGAATCTGGACGCCCTTCTTCTACTACGGTTTCGGCGACCGCGTCGGCGCTAACGTGCGGATCTATCTCGACGGCGCCGAGGAGCCGGTCGTCGACTGTCCGCTGATCGAGTTGGTCACGGCCAAGCAGTTCGTCGGCCAACCGCTGGCGGCCTACACGGCCAGGGCGGGTGACCTTTATCTGCCGGTCCCCTTCGCGCGAAGCTGCCGCGTGGCGATGGACCGCAAGCCGTTTTACAACATCATCAACTACCGCGACTATCCGAAAGGCACGCGCGTCGAGACGTTTACGATGGCGGCCTATGAGGCGGCCGGGGCCGATCTGGCGGTGATCGGTAAGACGCTTCTCGACCCGGCGGCACCGCCGGAGGAGCGGCTCGCGACGGTCCACGAGACGATTGCTCCCGATGGCCGGATGACGATCCCCACGCCACCCGGCGGCGCGGCGGTCCGCTACCTGGAAGTTCAACTCACGCCGACCGAAAAAGGGCGCTCCGGTTATCTTCGCTCGACCGTGTTGACCGGTCGGTTCGACGGCGAGCCGGCCATCTGGTGTCCGCTGGGTGATTTCTTCGGGTGTCCCGACGCGGTTCATCCCTTTAAGACCTTTGCACGACAGGTTCACCAAGACGGCCGGATGGTCTGCCGTTGGGTCATGCCGTACGAAACATCGGCCCAGCTTGAGCTGGTCAATCTGGGCAAGGAACCGGTCGAGACGCGGGTGCGCATCGCGACGGAGCCCTGGGATTGGGACGAGCGGAGTATGCACTTCCGTACCAACTGGCGAGCCGACGACGTCGCCCGGGGGTCGGAATTTCAGGATTGGAACTTCATCGAGATCACCGGCCGGGGAGTGTTCGTCGGCGATCAGTGGACGGTGCTCAACCCCAACGGAAGCTGGTGGGGCGAAGGCGACGAGAAGATCTACATCGACGACGATCACCAGCGCGATTTCCCCTCGCATTTCGGCACGGGCACCGAAGATTATTACGGTTGGGCCGGCGGCCGCGTGCCGACCCGGGAGGATGAGTTCTCACATCCGTTTCTGGCCAACATTCGCGTCGGCGGGCTCGACGGTCGCACCCGGGGGTTCAACATCTGCACCCGCCAGCGCGGGCTGGACGCCATTCCGTTTGGGCGGCAGTTTCGCTTCGACATGGAGTCGTCGTTCGGCACCGACATCCGCAACCCGTGGAACCTGTTGGGCTACTCGGCCGTGACCTGGTGGTATGCCCAACCCGGGGCGACGCACAACCGCCCTGCCCTGCCCGACCGGGCCACCGCGCCGATCGTCTCGCTGGAGGAATTGGACCGCCGCGGTCGCGAGATCCGCGCTGCCGGCGTGCGACGAGTGAAAGGGGCCATCGAACTGGAGAACCTCACCCCCACGGCCCGGTCCACCGGTCTGCAAAGCGGTCCGCAAGTTCCCGCCCCCAGATTTCGCCCGGTGCGCCTCAGCGGCGGCGCCCATTACTTCGTTCCCGCACGAACCCCGGGCGACTTCATCGAGTTCACCCTCGCCGAGCAATACAAACCCCGCCGCGTGATCCTCCATCTGGTCCGCAGCTACGATTTCGGCATCGTGCAACTATCCGTCGGCGGTAAGAAGATCGGCGAGCCAATCGACCTCTTCGAGCCCGACCCGGTCACCATCGCCAAGATCGATCTCGGCGTGATCGAACCGACCGGCAACGTCATCACCCTCCGCGCCACGCTGGTGGGGAGCAACCCGAAATCCCGGCCGCCGCGCAGCTACTTCGGGCTGGATTGCGTTGTGTTGGAAAAACCGTGAAGTCGCAGGCTCACCCCGTGTGCCGTAACCAGCGGACGGTCCACGTAGTGGATTGTATCCTGATTGTGCCCTGCGGTATCGGTCCGGGGAGAGACTCCGGCAGATCGATTTCGCCCGCCGTACCATCGCTAAACCGCACGTGGACACGATGTCCTTCCACGTGCTCTGCCTCGGTAACATGAAGAAACAGGGGATGACTGCAGCGAGTTTTGTTCAGCGGCTGTCCCTGCCGGACAAGCTCACAACTCCATCTGCCCGAACTCATCAAACGTCAATTCCGTCTGACCGAAGCGGAGCTTCATGCCGGGCACCAGGGGGACCAACTCGTGGCGGGCTACCTGCCGGCCATCGACATAGGTCCTGGTGTCGCGTTGCTCCTCGCCGGTATTGGCGCAAATGGTAGTTTCTTCCCACAGCGGCTCCAACCAGAATCCGCCGCCGAGATGGAGCACTCGGGCGTGGACGTCGGCGACGCCGGAACCGCGCAGTTGGACGGCCGCCCCCGGGGCGCTGCCGATGGTGGCGGTGCGGAACAGCAGCACGTACTCCTCCCGGTCGGCGAGCGTGTCGACCAGATCGATGCAGTCGGCCACCCGGCGAACGCCCGCCAACTGGCCGGGCGAGAGCACGCTGCCCAGCGCGGAATAGAAATCGGCAATGGGCAGTCTCCGAAGCCGGCGAATGCGCACCGCGTCGATCCGATCGCGGCAAGCCGAACTCCAGGTATTGGGTGGCATCGCCCCGCCGGCGGCCTTGGTCAGACAGCTCTGAATCATTGCGTCGAAACAGGAGCCGACATCGGCCGCCCGCGCGTCCTCGCGCCACGTGGGGTCGCGGTGCAGGGCCACGTCCAGCCCCAGCACGCCACCCGTAACGACCGTGTGCCGGTGTACGGAGTCGTCCTTCTTGAAGAGGACTTTCTGCCCCGTCTTCACTCCGTCGCAATACGTTCCGCAACCCGAGGGAAAATCTTCCAGCACGAGCCCGTTCTCTTGCAGTTCCAAGCAGCAGTGCCGGCGGGAGATCAACCGGGAGAGTTCCCGGCGCGAGTCGCAGTCCAGCGGGTGCATCCGCAAGACGATATCGCAGACCCGACCGCCGTGCTCGTCGACCCGTTCGCGCCCCAACAGCGCCTTGCCGCGGGCCAGAAGCAGAATACGCCGGCCATCGGCTAACTTCAGCGAGGCCGAGTCGATCCGTTGCCCCGGCGCGATCGCGCGGGCGGCCGTGTCGGCCGGTCGCCACGGCAGACAGCGACAAAACTCTTCGTCGGGCTTAAACGGAAGCTTCAGGATACAGGGCCGGTCTTCGACTGACGACGTCTCCCGCGGCGGCGATTCCTGGAGACCTTCCTGTACGTTGATCACCGCGTCGCCTTCGCCCTGGATAATGATCTTGGCGAAATCGCGGAGATTGCTCCCCTGCAGGTTGACCAGCGCACCGCCGTCGCCACGAATTTCCAGCGTTCGGGCGTCGCTCTGCCGGGGGTCGGGCACGCTGATTCGCACGACGGCCAGGAAACACCGCGCCGGTCCCCCGCCCGGCTCGTAAAAGATCGCGCGGATCTTCAACAGATACTGCCTCCGACCGCTGATCCGCGCATCGACCGTCAGCCGGAGTTGCTCGTCGAAGATCCAATGCGCAGGATTCTCCCGTCGCAGGCTGGGGATCGTCTGCCAGTATTGGCCTTCGAGCCGCCCGTCGAGCTGCGCGATCACGTACGGCCGGCTACTGAGTCCCGGGCAGACGAGGTTGAACTCGGGTGTCAGATCGCTATCGGCCTCCGGGTTGGCGCCCCAGTCGATCACCAGCACGGGCGCCGGTGCGGTTGGCGGGGAAGCTTCTTGATTGGTTTCGTGGGCATTCATATCGGCTTTGTCTTTCGTGGGGGCTCGATCATTGATCGTCGTTCTGCACGCGGTAGCGTTCCAGCCACCCCATCACTTCGGCGCGCCGGTAGCGGTAATCGCCGCCGATTTTGAAGGCGGGCAGCCCCTGCTTGTTGACCAGTTCCCACACCTTGGTGCGCGAGAGATTCAGAAACGCCATCAACTCGCGCGTGGTGAGCAATTGTTCGTTTCCTTCCGGCTGGGCACCGGGAGGCGGGAGCACAACGCCCGATTGGGCGTCTCCCGAGTCTTGGCCAGCGGATTTGGTTTTCTTCGGCATATCGAAAATACCCTTCGATCGGTTCCTGCTAAGAAGGCTGAGTTTCTTACAACTGGGTTCCGCACACTTTGCACTTGCGGTGGGCCTCTTCGTTTTCAGCCCGGCATTTGGGACAAAGCAGCACGCGCCCGGCACCGCCCGGGGCACCGGAACCCGATGTGGTTCCTTGCCCCGCCTGACCCAACGCCTGGAATCCCTGGCTGGCGATGTCCTTCATGCCGGTCATCCCCTCGCGCATCGCCTCGGCCACGGCGTCGGACTTGGCCCGCTCGGCGTCGGTCACCTGCTGCTGGAGTTCGGCGCGCTCGGCCGAGGCCGCTTGGGCCGTTCGCTCGGTAGCCTCGTGCATCTTCATTTTGGCCAACAGTTCGGCGTTCTTCTCCTCGGCCGTAGCCACCAAGACTTCGGTGCTGGCATCTTTTATCGTCTCGATGTGCGCGCGTTCTCGCTCGGCGGCCTTGTCGGCGCGCGCCTCGGCCAGATCCACCTGCTGGCGTGCGTGTTCGGTATTGAGTTCGTTGAGCCGCTTGAGATCCTCCAACTGGCGGTCCCGGTTTCGCCGTTTCCTCTTATCCTGGATCTCGTCGAGATCATCTTCATGTTTCGCGCGCTCCAATTCGATTTTCTGCTGCTGAAGGTCGAGCACGGCCGCTTGACGCAGATCTTGAATCCTGGCCGCCCAGCGGTGGTTCTCTTCCGACTCGGTCGCCCGGGCCAGTTCCGCCTGATGGTCCAGCGACTTGAGTTGTGCCCGATGGTCCAACTCGACGCGAACCTCCTCCAATTCCATCGTCCGCTCAACTTCGACCTTCCGCACGAGATGCCGCCGGGCCGACTCGCGATCCTCGTGCTTGTCGCGATAGATGGCCTTGAGCTCGTCCAACTCCTCGCCGCGAATCTCCTGGTTCTTATCCCGTTGCAGCAGCATGTCGGCCAGTTCGTCCTCGCTCTGAACCTTGTTGAACCGGTCGGATAGCAGCGCCTCGCGCCACTTGTTACGGAGGCCCACGCGGCGGAGTTGGTTGGCCAACTTGCCTTCGGCCGTGTCGCTGGCCACGTTTCGGCGAAGCACCTCCAGTTCGCCGTCTCGCTCCAGCCGCTTGATCTTCTGGAGTTCCTCGTCCGAGCCCAGTTCGTCCAGCGCCTTCTGCTGCTGGAGTCCTTCCCGAATGAGCCAGACTTCGCCCTGCTTCTGCAGGTGTTCGTCGTACTGGTCGTGGCGAACGGAGACCGTTTGGATCTGACCGAACCGCAGCCCGTAACGCTTCAGGGAAACGCCCAACGCTTGCTCGACCGCCGCGTCCAGGTCGCCGCGCACCTCCGGGCCGGTCAGGTCGCCGATCGACAGCCGGCCGACCGCCTCCCACATCGCCTGCTGCACCAGCGGCCCGATCGCATCGCACAATTGGTCGATGGAGAATTCCGGCCGCGATCCCAGCAAGTTCTGCAGGAACAATGCCACGTCTTCAATCTGCACCGACAGCCGGACCGACGCTTCGACCATCAAATGTTCGGCCGTGGCCAGCCGCGGGCAGGCGATGTCCAGGGGAAGATCTTCCTGCCGAGTGAGGATCACCGTGGCCTGCTTCGTCTTCCAGAACTTGACCCGCTGGGGCAGCGATTCCAGCGTGTAGCTTCCCGGCGGCATCTCACCCTGAAAGACACCCTCGTCGATGATCAGCGCCCGGGTGCCGGGCTCGACGATCAGTTTTTTCGCGAAGAATCCCGGCGCCTCGTCGGCCAGGATCCTGACGGCGAACTGGCCCTCGGGGGCCAACCAGCGGTGGTTGTCCAGTGTTTTCGACATTTTATAGCTCCTTGAGCGGAAAGCCCGGTAGACTCTTTGGTAAAGCTCCCAAATCGGAAAGCCTGATAAACTCGTTAGCAAAGCTCCTTGAGCGGAAAGCCTGATGAATTCGGTATGGTTCGTTTGCCCCGGGAGGCGGCACGCGCGGGTTATCGGACCGCGCGCCGCGCCCGCAGGTGTTGCTCCAGCGTGTCTAGTGCGGTGCGGGTTTCGGCCAGCGCCTGATCCCAGACGTCGGTACCCGGCGGAGTTCCCACGAGGTGTCTCGCCTGGGCTTGCATCATCTCGGCGGCGGTAACGGCCCGTTCGACGTTGCGTATCAGTTCCTTGACCTGCTGCCGATCGAGACGCAGTTTCTTCAGCCTCGGGGTCAGCGTGGGCACGGTGGCCAGGAGATCGGCAATGAGGCTGATCTGCTGGTCCAATTCGCGAACCCGGGCGGCCGGACGCACTTCCTTGAGCCCCTTGCGGTAAGACCCCAGCGTCGTGCTGACGGTGCCGACCGACTCCTTGAGAAAACCGCGCAGCCGGTCGTCCACTTTCTTCCGTCGCAAGATCCACCAGGTCCGCGGGCGTCGCAGCCGGGCGTACTTTCCGCCGGCCTCGGCAGCCTCTTCGGCCCGTGGTTGCGAGTCGTCTTGTGGCTCGGGGGTCGTGTCGGCCAATTGCATGCGTAGGGCGAGACCTTGCCAGCGGGACAAGTCGGGCGTGGGCACGCCGGCCCGCCGCCGCGCTGCCTCGGCCATGCCGCGAATCCGCGCGGCAACATCGCCGGGGCGGACCGTGCCGTCGACCACCTGCTGACCCAGGTCGTCCAGTTCGGCGGCCGACTGTCCGTCGATTTGCAGTCCGCCGGTTTCCAGTTGCCCGAGCAGGTCCTCCCAGGCATCGTCGGTTTTCACCTGTCCCACGGCTTGGGCCAGCGCCGGTTCGAGTTGCTCGGCGGTCACCGGTTCGGCAGGCTGCGGCGGACCGCCATCGGCCGCGGCCATCACACGGGCCACGTCGTCGGCCGGCTCTTCGGCCGGTTCGTCTTCCAGGATGATCGCCTGGGCGATCTCCTCTTCGACCTCCTCGGGTTCGGCGACCCGCAAGCCGCCGACGTCGGTGCATCGCAGGCCGTTGCTCTGCAGCAGCAGGCTGAGCTTGGCCCGCAAGCGTTCGAGGTCCTCGCGGTCTTGCTCGACGACCGCTTCGGCCGTCTCAAAGCCCAGCAGGTCGATCAACCCGGCCAGTTCGCTGGTAACCAGGGCGAGCAGTTCGTTGCGGGTCACTTCGGTGCGGCCGGATAAGAGAACCCCGATCGACGGGTCGGTCTCCAGTCGCACGGCGACGTCGGCGGCGAGGAACTCCTCCCCGATTTCGATTCGCACGGGCAAGGAGATATCGTCCGTCGGCACCAGCCAACAGATCTCCCCGGCCGCAACCGATCCCGGCGGCTCGTCGCGGCAGACGTTGGTCAGCGTCTTGCCCTGCATCACACAGATGACGAGCCCCTCGGGCAACTCACCCGGCGGTTTCCCATCGATCCTCGCGGCCAGCGGCCGAACACCTTCGGCGGTCGCTTTGCCCTTGCGGCGGAAGAAGCGAGAGAAAAGTTCGGAGATCATGGTGAGGTTCCTGTTAGTTATTGAGAAAATCCTCGTAACGCCGTACCGAATCGGGCGAGACCGACGCGGGCGACGACTTTGCCAACTACCTGCAGGCGACCAAGGACGGGATCAAGTACGAAGACGTGGACGCGAACGGCATCTTCGACGGGAGCGACGCTGGGCTTGCTGGCTGGACGATCGCCGCTTTCGCGGACAACGACGACACGGGCACACTCTCCGCAGGCGACACACTAGCCGACAGCGACGTCACCGACGGCACCGGGGCCTACAGTCTGACGCTGGATCCGGGCCGCTACATCGTGGTCGAGCAGGTGTCGGACCAGACCGACTG
>CAYUIQ010000149.1:0-22961 GCA_964444795.1 uncultured Planctomycetaceae bacterium | reverse complement strand
GCGGTTGCCCAGTAGATCTTCGACCAACCCTTGGGCGTCGGTGGTGGCGTTGGTTAGGCGGAGAAGCCAGAGAGATTGGAAGACGCCGGTCGCGTCGAACAATTCCGGCCGGAAACAGGAGAGAATGCCCGCGGCGATCTTGGCGTTCAGATCGGAATTGGGGCTCACCGGGTCGAGATTCTGACGGAAGGCCGCCCGTAGCGAGGCGATCACCAGCGGCCAGGCCGACTGGCCCCCTTTGAACTGACTTCCGTAGTGAATATCCTCGGCGAAGTCCCGGGCGCGGTGCGGATCGATGGCAAACTCGCTGATGTCGTGCATGCCGGCCAAGTAGCCGACGAGCATGTCGGTCCAGCGTTCGGTGCGTCGCCGTAGATGGTTCAACCGTACGGCCTCCTCCGCATCGACCCCCGGTCCGCTGACCATCAACGCCAGCACTCGATGCCGTGCTTCCATGTGGCCGATCATCACACTGCGAGCGACTGGTTCGCCCGTGTCGGTGCCGTGGTGGCGATCGTAGGCGCAGAGCACGGCCGTCCAGACGCGGGTAAGGATCTCGCCGGTCAGGATCTCCTCGAAAACGCGGCGAATCAGGGGGACATGCGAGCGTCGCCAAACGGGTGTGGCTTGGGCGCTCTGAGCATTGAGTCGTTTCACGCATCGCCCCCACCGATCCAGGCGGGATTTCGACGCGGCCCAATACTGCTCGACCCCGGAGGGCGATAGTTGGCCTCTTCCTTGAATCAGGACCGGTCCGTGGACCGAAACCAGGGCAGCCAGTTCAATCAGTTCGCGTGCGTGCATGGTGTGCTTGCGTACGGGGGCAACCGGATGAGACCGCCGTGTGGCAGGATGAGAATCGAACCGCCAGGGGCGCCGGAAACATGCGTCGAACCCTCGCTGATAACGCCGGCAGCCGAGAGAGCCTCGACTGCTCGAGAACTCTCCCGCCGCCGGCGGCGAAGGGGATAACCGCAAGAGAAGCAAACCGAGTGCCGAACGACTCCCTCGGGGAGGACGAAGTGGCCACAAGGAGCTGTAAACGGCTAAATAGTAACGATTTACAGAGATCGTTGCGGCTCCCGTGTAAACCGTTCGATACAGTGGTTTCCGTTGCCCCCGGGCAACAACCGATGCGAGGCCGAATCGTTTCCCCAAGGCTGATTATTCATGGCTCTGTAGCTACCTTCCACCGCGATGCGTGCTGTCGCGTAGCGTCTCGCGCCGCTCGAAACCGCCAAATCCGGCCTTGCACCGAGGGGCTCGTCTCGCTATTCTCCGGCCCGGTTATGGTCTTATGGTCGATCTTGGTCGCTGCGCTGCCGGCTCGCGTGCCGGACGCCGCGGACCTTCCAGACGAGGCGAGATGGTCGTGTTGGAAGCAAAACGACTGGCCGCGGGCACCGCCCGGGCGGCATTAGGTATGGCGGGGGTCGCGTTCTGTCTCCTCGTGGCGAGCGGGTGCGAGAACTTCGTCTCGCGCGGGCTGAACGCCGAAGGGGTCACCTTCTTCGAGCAGGGCAACGTTCAAGCGGCTCGGCGAGATTTCGAGTTGGCCGTCCATCAGGACCCCACGAGCCCCGACGGATACTACAATCTAGCGGCCACCTATCACAAGCTGGGCGATCAACACGGCCAGGAGTCCGACTACCGCCGGGCCGAACACTACTATCATCTCTGCCTCAGCCGCGATCCGTACGGCGTCCATCGCGAGTGCTATCGCGGGCTGGCCTCACTGTTGGCCGCGCAGGACCGCAAGGACGAGGCCTTTCGGCTTCTCCAGGCGTGGGGCGACCGGCGGCCTACCTCGGCCGAGCCGACCATCGAGATGGCACGCCTGCTCGAGGAGCACGGCAAGGAGAAAGAGGCCGAAGAGCAACTCCTGGCCGCACTCTACCTCGAACCCAACAACGCCCGGGCTCGGGCCGCGCTGGGCCGTATGTGCCAAGCGCGCGGCGAGGATCGCCGGGCGCTGGCCAACTACCGCGATTCGCTCCAGTACAACCAGAACCAGCCGGCCGTGCGTACTCAAATCGCTGCTCTGGAGGCGGGCCTCCAGCCCAATCGGCAGTTCATCAGCGGACCGGAGGGGACGCGAGTTGTGGTTCGCGGTGTCCCCCCGATTAGGTAGATCGCCGGAATCGGCCTTTTCCGGTCTTTCGGCGGTCTCTCTTCACCGAGCGCGCCCCCGTTGTCCAGCGGACCCCCCATCGCCAAGTGGGAGCGTCCACGGTAAAATACGCTGCTTGGTTCGGGAATAACTTCATACTACGAGCATCCAATAGAGCGGGTGAAGCCATGCCTCGCGTCATCGTTCTCGACAACCTATCGCAAGACGGCCTCGATCTACTGGGATCGGCCGGAAACATCGAATACGAAGTGCGGACCGGGCTGAAGGGGGAGGAACTCCGCAAGGTACTGAAGGAGTTCGACGGCGCGATCTGTCGTAGCGGCGTGAAACTGACCGGCGACGTCCTGGAGGGAAACCGGCGGCTGAAGGCAATCGCCCGGGCCGGGGTCGGAACCGACAACATCGACAAAGAAGCGGCCACCCGGCAGGGCATCGTGGTGATGAACACACCCGGCGGCAATACGGTGTCGACCGCCGAGCACACGATGGCGCTGATGCTGGCCCTGTCGCGTAACGTCGCTCCCGCCAATCAGAGCCTCGTCGAAAACCGCTGGGACCGCAAGAAGTACATGGGTACCCAGTTGGCCGGAAAAACGCTGGGGATTATCGGACTGGGGCGGATCGGCAAGGCGGTAGCCGTCCGCGCCCAGGCCATGGACATGACGGTCATCGGCTACGATCCGTTCCTCTCCAGCCATCGCGCCAAGGAACTGGAAATCGAAACGTACACGTCGGCTCGCGACTTGCTGCCCCACGTCGACTATCTCACGGTCCATTCGCCGTTGACCGACGAGACACGCGACCTCATCGGTGCCGCTGAGATTCAGACGATGCGACCGGGCGTACGGCTGATCAACTGCGCTCGCGGGGGAATCTACAACGAGGCCGCCTTGGCCGAGGCACTCGCCAGCGGTCACCTGGGCGGCGTGGCCCTGGACGTCTACGCTTCGGAGCCCTGTACCGATAGCCCCTTGTTCGCGATGCCCAACGTGTTGTGTACGCCCCATCTGGGAGCCAGTACGCGCGAAGCCCAGACCAACGTGGCCGTCGAGGCGGCCGAGTTGCTTATCGATTTCTTCACCAGCGGCGCCGTTCGGCAGTCGGTCAACATTTCACCGCTGGATCCGAAAACGCTGAAGAGCCTCCGCGGCTATCTCAACGTGGCCTATCGGTTGGGCCTCCTTATGGGACAGGTGGATCAGGCGCCGGCCAACACCTGCCGGCTTTGTTATCAGGGAGAAGTGGCCGACAAAGACACGCGGTTGCTCTCCTCCGCTTTTGCCGCCGGTTTGTTGGAACACGCATTGGACACCGAGGTCAACATCATCAATTCCGGGGTGCTGTTGAAGGATCGGGGGATCGAGTTGATTGAGGAGCGTTCCAGCGAGACGGGCGATTTCATTTCGCTGATCAGCGCGGAAGTGGTCAGCAAAGCACGGACCGCGTTTGCCTCCGGTACCCTGTTCGGCAACATGCCCCGTCTGGTTCAGAAGGGCCAGTGCCGGCTGGAAAGTCCCCTGGACGGCATTCTCTGGCTCTTCTCGCACCGCGATGTACCGGGCATTATCGGCAGAGTGGGTAGTGTCTTCGGCCGGCACCGGGTCAACATTGCCCAGATGACCGTGGGGCGGGCATCCCAAGAACCCGGCGGCGAGGCCGTGGGGGTTTTGGTTCTCGATGCCAAGCCGCCCGCCGAAGCACTGACCGAGATCCTTGCCATGGACAACATCGAACGGGCGTGGACGGTGAATCTTCCGGCGGCCGACGAAATGCCCACTTGGCTGGGTGGGTAGTGCGGTGTGGCCAGCGGATACGTCGCAAAACCGGTACACACCGACCGATTCATCTTAATTCCTTGGCCGGCAAAGCACTTACGTTCCATGCGTCTTGTCTGGTTTGCCGATAAGAGGGTACGGTCGCCCGTCCGGGTCGACTTCCCCCTCTATCCCCCCCATGCCCCCCGAGACGGACTGAATGAGCCAAATTGACATCGGACTGGACGACCACGTCACGTCCGCTCTACACCGCAACCCGCATATTGGTTCCCGAGATCTCCGCTTCGAGACCAACGACGGCCGCGTGACTCTGCGGGGCGTCGTCGCTTCGTACTATCAGAAGCAGATGGCGCAAGAAGTCGTCCGCCGGCTCGACGGCGTCGACGAAATTCACAACGAACTGGAAGTTGCCTGGTCTTAACGGGGCTTGCGGCAGAGGAACCCCAGCACCGCTTCCTGGCGATCCTGGTACGGATGGAGTCGCTCGGCAAGGCGGCAGCGGTGCAGCACATCCACGTTATAGGCTGATAGCCCACAGATTCGCATCATGCCACCGCAAGCGTCGATGCGACGGTGCAACATGACAAGCTGGCCGATCAGGCCGCTATTGAGCAGCGTCAGCCCCTCCAACTCCAGCAACAGACGATGAACGGAATGCTGTTGGAGAAGCGACCAGAGTTGCTCGGCCAAGAGCGGAGCATCCATCGAATGGTCCACCAAATTGCGGACCTTGATGAACAGCCAATCGGGGCCGCGTTCCAAATCCAATTCCCATCGCGGCGCTAGATCGAGCATTTGCACAACTCCTTTCGGCAACACAGGCGTCATTGCGCCAACGCGTCAGTGTGTCCGCGGAGGCCTGCTCGATGAGGTCGCCGAAGCGAAAGAGCCGTAGGCCCGAGGACACGTTCTGTTGGAAGACCTTTTCCCGCGGATTGCGCACAATCGGCGCAACATTCTCACCATGATAGCCATTCTGGAGGATTATTCAACCCTCAATGGCCAGAGGTTTTGCGGTTTTTTTGAAAAGATGCGAAACTATCCGAAGAGCCGGCTTTGTGTCTCCCCCGAATCGGGGCTCGAACGGTGCAGGCCGATATGCTCCAATCCTGCCGGTGTCAGTCTCCGCCCGCGGGGGGTGCGAATCACCAGTTCCGCCCGCAATAGAAACGGCTCCACCTCGTCCACCAGCGTATCGGGGGGGATGTTCATCGTGTGGGCGACTGCCTCGACGCCGACCGGGCCTCCGTCGAACACTCGCGCGATCGTCTCCAGGTACTTGCGATCCTGCCGATCCAGGCCCAATTTGTCGATTTCCTGCATTGCCAGGGCATCGCGGGCGACCGGCAGGGTGATGCGTCCGTCGGCTCGGCTGATCGCGTAATCGCGGATCCAACGGAGCCGGTTGTTAGCGATCCGGGGCGTGCTTCGGCTGCGTCCGGCCACCTCCGGGGCCGCCTCCGCGTCGATCTCCACTTGCAGCTTGCCCGCGTTGCGGACCACGATTTGGGCCAGTTCTTCGACCGTGTAAAAATCCAAATGCTCTCGCATCTGGAAGCGGTCGCGCAACGGGGCGGAAATGATGCCCGTGCGGGTTGTGGCCCCGATCAGCGTGAACGGCTTCAGCCGCATGTTGATCGTCCGCGCGTTGACACCCTCGCCCAGGGTCAGATCGACGCGAAAGTCTTCCATGGCCGGGTAGAGAAACTCCTCGACCGTTTTGGGCATGCGGTGGATTTCGTCGACAAACAGCACCGACCCGGCTTCCGCGTTGGTCAGATAGGGGAGCAGGTCCTTGGGCGCTTTGAGCGTCGCCCCGCTGGCAATCTGGATAGGCACGCCCATATTGCGGGGAATGCACATGGCGAACGTCGTTTTCCCCAATCCGGGGGGGCCATCGAAGAGGATGTGGCCCAGCGGCTCGCTCCGCTTCGAGGCGGCGTCGATGGCGATTTCCAGCCGCGCGTACACCTCGCGCTGCCCGATCATCTCCTCCATCCGCTGCGGGCGCAGCGCCCGATCCTCCTCATCGGCCGGACTCGTCGTCGATTGCACGATCGGTTCGCGGCTCATCGTGGCGTTTTGCTCGGGGGAGAGGTGAACGGGTGTTGACTGCATGAGCCAATATAGCAGAAAGGCCCAAGGGAAGTCGAGCCATCGTCGGGAGGCTACAATCCGAGAATACGGTCGTTTCCCCGGATGTTCTGAAAGAGGTACGAGTACGTGCGACAGGCTCGGCAATTACGGTCTCGAAATGGGACTACGTGATTGCGTCGGCGGTTGGCTGCCGAAGGGCACTGCCTGTTTCGTGGCGTGAATCCAATAGACGGGTCGTTGTGTGTGATCGAAGCGCTGGCTAGACGAAGCGAAAGCCCTTTTGTCGGAAGAGGGTCGTCTCCTGCCGGGAGGGCCAGCCCCCGGCGGGCAGCCGGGGACCCGGCTCGTGCTTCGCGCCCTGCCATCGGGCCGCCCTTCGGATTGCGTCGGGCACGAGCCGGGCGGCCACGTCGCAGGCTCGGAGAATCGCTTTGTGCAGCGTTATGCATCCGGTGACGTCGAGCGATCTTTGGAGCACCACGGCTCCTGCGTCGAGTTCAGGGGCCATCCAGTGGACGGAAACGCCTGCTCCTTTTCCGCTGAGCATGGCTCGAAACGACGGCTCCCGGCCGCGATGCTCCGGCAACAGCGAGAAATGCACGTTGAGGCAGCCGGCGCGAGCCGTCTGGACAAACGATCCTCCGGCCCGCTGTGAAAACGCGCAGACAACCAGGTCCGGCCCGCTTGCGGCCAACTGGGCGCAGAACGCCGGGTGATTGATGTCGCCGCTGGGCGGCTTGATCCGCTCTATCCCGAGGGTGTGGGCCACGGAGGCGACCGAGTGCGCTCGCCTGCGGAGTCTCATCCGGAACAGCAAATCATCCGCGCGACCGCGGGCCCACTTGCAGCCGAACCGCCACGTGGCGGCGAGACCGTAGTACCGCATCCGGGCGAGGGTGGCGAGGCACCAGCCGCGAGCCCCGCCGGGGTTGAAGTCGACCGCCTGGAACGGGCTGAGCGTTGCCACGCAGACCACCTCCAGATGGGCCGCTTCCAGGATCGGGATCACCCAGCGGTGTGTGTACAGGCCGTCGTCGACGACCACTAGCGCTATGCGCGGTGGCCGATCGATCGGCTCCGTGCGGCTGGTCGATACGTTCATCGTCGGTGCAACTTTCGGAGCACGTCGAAAACGCTGGCGACGTCCCACTTCAGCACCCCGGCCAGCTCCGCCCAACCGGCGTAGCCGCACTCCCGGCAGATGGCGTCGTTCCCCCTCGCTCGGCAGCAGGAGTAAACCTGGGTACAATCGGTCACCACTGACAGGTCGAGTGGCCGTTTCCAGTCATTTCGTTCGAGGGCTTTGAGTCCGCTGTAGGTGTTGAGGATTGGATAGCCTTTGCGCTTCAGTGCAAACGCCTCTTTGGCCAGCGCGGCCCGCTGCAACATGCTTAGCGCGAGGTGCTCCACGCCCGGGTACGGTATGTGGAAGTTGACCAGGACCCCCCGGAGGTTCTCGCGGGAGCTTACCCATCGGGCCAGAGGTTCCAACTGGCTGACGTTCTGGCGGTTGAAGGTCGTGTTGGCAAAGATGTTCGGATGGTCGCTGGCTTCGATGTTTGCCGCCACGCGTTGGAACGACCCGCTGCGGATGCGATCATGAACGTGGGGCAAGCCTTCGATACTCACGGAAAACGAATCGGGCTCGGCCTCGAGCGGCAAGGTGCCGTTGGTGCATACCGCCACATGGAAGAAGCCGATGTCAGCAGCCGCACGGACCACATCGCGAAGCCGGAAGTCGCCGTCGCGCCAGGTAAACGGCTCGCCACCTTGGATGTAGAGATACCGTGCTCCCATGCTGTGGATTCGTTCAAGGCCTGCTCGGACCCGGGCGAACGGCACGTGTCCGCCGCCCTGGTTCCGGCGCCAGCAATGAACGCAGTCGAGGTTACAGACATCAGTGATCGAAATGCCGCCGATGACCGGAAGCGGCTTACCCAGAACAAGCCGTGCCGCCAGCCGAACGTAGTAGCGGGCGCGCGTGGCGGCGGATGCACGCGCCCAGCGGCCTAGAGTCTTACCCGGTCCGGCCATGGTTCCTCGCGACACCGACCCCAGAGTCGGTTGATGTAGTTCAGGGAATACTCATTCTGAAAACGGTGGACCCAGTAGGCCGCTTTTTCGGTCAACCGATAGCTGCCATTGTGCTGCGTGGCCATCCCGAGTCCCGTCAGGGTCCGCAGGAGTGATCCATAGACGGTCCCCAAATCTTCTCCAAACAGCTCGCGGAACTCGTCCCCCGCGATCTTCATCTCGTACGCTCGCCAGTACAGCCAATAGCCCATTTCCAGGCGTTTGTTCACGGGCATGACCAGGGCCACGGGCAATTGGCCCGGCAGGGCGGAAACGTATTGGTCGACCGAAAACGTGTTGACATAGAACTGATGGCCGGTCATGGAGGCGGCGCTTGGCCCGAATCCAAGGTAGTGGTGCCGAGTGATCGAGCTGAACTTCTTCTGGCAAGGTCGCAGAAACGACCAGACCGCACACTGTTCGAACCCCCGCTCGTAAGCCCGCTGGCGGATCAGGGCGAGCATCCGCCGGATAAGCTCACCCGGCGGACGGCGAATCGCCTGGATGCCCAGAGTGCGGCCCAGTTCGGTGTAGGGGAAACCGAAGATGGGGTACGTGGAGATTTGATCCACACCGAGAGAGAGAATCCCCCGAAGGTCGCGGTCCAGGTCGTCTACGGTCTGGGTCGGTAGGGCGAACATCAGATCGACGTTGACGGCATCGAACCCCGAGCGGACCGCCCGGCGAACGGCGTCCTCCGCCGTAGCGGCATCGTGCGAACGGCCGATCAACTCCAGGAGCCGATCTGAAAGGCTTTCTACGCCAATAGACACCATGGTCACTCCTGCCCGCTTCAGCGCCCCAAGGCACTCGTCGTCCATCGCCGACGGGTGCAGTTCCACGCACACGTCGGCGGCCGGTCCGAACGCCTCCTCCAGGTAGTCAATCAATCGGACCAGTGCTTCCGGTTCCACGGTCGGCGTGCCACCACCGATGTAAAGCGACACGATCCGCGGCCGATGCGTGCCCGACTCTCGGACCGCCTCGGCCAGCCGTTGGGCAACCAAGTCGATTTCCTGGCGGACTGCCACCTCGTAACGACGGAAAAGCGCGGCGTCGTGTTCCACGCGGTTGTACGGGCAGAAAGGGCACAGGTTGCCGCAGAACGGGACGTGTAGATAGAGCCCCAGTCGCTTCAATCCGGCGGGAACCGTCACCGCGCCGGGCCGCATCCATAACCGCCTCCAACTGCCGGTAACGACCCGCTTGACGAGCGGTTTCCACAGCCATTTGGAGGGGCGGAAGCTAAACAGAAAATCCTCGCTGATCAGGGCCACACCGAAAACCTCCAGGACTACTATCCGCTACTATATCACCTCGCTTCGGGACTTGCACGCGATGTGGTAACGACATCCCCCGTTCTCTGGGCGAGACTGGCCGCCGAGTATCACGCCAACTTCTAGTCAGGCCGCCCGGCGACGACGGGGCGTTCGAGTTCAACGATTGGAGTTTCGGCCGGCTTTGCCAAGGAGACGGTCAATCGGCCGTCCCGGACACGACTACTCCTTACTGCTCTGCTCATAGATGGCGTGCAGCAGGGCCTGGACGTCGCGGTATTTCTTCTTCGCGCCAAGGGCCGCGTCCAGTAGTCGCCGGGCGTCGCTCTCGTTGTGGCCCAAGCCGCGGAGCAATTCGAACGCTTCGGAGACCATGTCCGGCTGGACGTCGGCTCCCTCGGCTTCCTCGCGGGTAACCATCAGGGCAAATTTCGGCACCTTACGGCGCAGCTTGGCGATGATCCGCTCGGAAGTAGCCGGTCCGACGCCGGGCAAAGAGGCCAGCGCTTTGGCATCCTTCTCCTCAATGGCCGTGGCCACCTCCTTGACCGGACGCACCATCGCGCGAAGCGCCTTTTTCACCCCCACCCCGTCGACCGAGCAGAACAACTCGAAGAACTCCCGCTCGACCTTGTCGTAGAAGCCGATCAGCCGCGGCGTGAGCCGGCCCTGCATCGGGTTGCCCTCAAGATACTCGATCGTGTGCAGACTGATGTCTTTGCCCACGTCCGCCTGCAACTTGCGGCGGGTAAACTCGGGAATAAACACCTCGTGCTCGAAGGCACCGATGCCCACCGTTGCCACGTCGTTGCGAACCTCGATCAACCGGCCATTAATCTTCGTTATCAAAGGATGCTCCTTCAGTAGCAGGCACACGGAGTGTGCCTACGACAAAGGTCAATATCGAATCCGCCGCTGGGTACGCAAATCCGGCGGCAGCGAGGAAACGGCGGGGACTTGCATCGGAGGGACCCGGGCGCCCGGTGCGCAAAGGTTGACCAGCGGGGCGCCTTCGGGAGTGGGCATCGACCAGCGTTCCGTGGCATCGCCCGACAGCTCGTTGACGCGCACGTCGCCCAGGTCGATCGTCATTGTCAGTTGGGTTGCCGGATGCCGGATCTCGATGACCCGTGGTACGTTCAGTTTGGTCACCGGATCCAACCGATGCCCGCGGCAAATCGAACTGGCGATCGGCTGCCCTTGACGATCGAAAACGTGCTGCTCCAGAATGACGGCGGAAAAGGCGTCGACGATCGTGTGTTTGGTCCGTGGTCCATCGGGTGTGACGCTCGTGGTGCGGATTTCCAGGCGGTTGTTGCCCAAAGGAAAGGGGCCCGTATGCTGACCGGCCGGATCCAGCGTGCCGATACCCAGGGCCTCGATCAGCCAATCGGGATCGATCGGAAACGACTTCCGCGCGGGGCAAGTGGCCAACTCGTCGTGCCGGGCGTAGAGCACGGCCGGTGGTTTGGCCCGGCGGATCCAGACCCAAAACAATTCGTCGTTGCTCCCCAGATCAACTTCCCGGCCCGTGATCCCGGTTCCGGCGCGAATCCGCAACCGCTTGGGACGCTGAAATGCCACCGGCCCGGAAAGCTGCGCCAGAAGGTTCGTCCCGTTGAACGTCGCCTCGGACGTCGAGAAAGAATAGATCTGCGAATTGTTGTGATTGACCGCGGCGATGATCTCTTGCAGCTTGGGCCCCTCGGGCAATACGCGCGGACACATGGTAACCGGTTTCTTAAACGGAAGGCAATTGGCCCCACTGGCCGAGATAATGCCCACGGCCAGCAACACGTAACCCAACGGGCGATATCCGTTCATCCACTTTTCCCCTACCATCCTTGGACGACCCCGGCGTTAGCTCGCATCGGCGAACAACAGTCGGGCGAGTTCTTCCTGAATCTCCTCGGTCCGCTTCGTGTCCGGCTCGACGACCGGCGCCCGATACGTCGTTTCTCGTCGTGGGCAGTACAACACCAAGACCTCGCGGCCCTGTTCGTCTTGCTCGCTGTCTTCCTGTCGCATCACGCGCCGCCTCACCAGCAGCAAGGCCAACACATAGCGCATGTCCTGCTTGTCGGGCTGGGACTCCAGCTCCTCGAAGAATCGCAGCATCACGTCGTTGGGCGCCCAATGCAGCCGCCGGGCGTTGCGATCGGGGATTTGCGACTTCCACCAGCCGACCGCGCCGTCCGGAGGTCCCGTCCATGCCTCCTGGGAGTAGTCGTGCCGCACCACCTCGGCGCCCTGGCGAACCAGCGCGGAGTAGAACGACTCGCCCGGCTTGAGCTCCCGGTCGGAGTCCTGGCAGTGACGCGTGCAACGTTGGACGTCGTAATCCATCAGACCGTGTACCAACAGGATGGGCGCAAACAGGACGCGACACCCCTTACGGGGGATGCCTGAAGTGGGCAAGTCGCAAGAGGGTACTCGAAACGGCCGTTTGGCTCAATACGCAGTGGGGAAGAGAATGGCTCGGATCTTAGCGAGCCTCGAAGAATCGCGATTCGCTGCCTCCGGGGCCGATTCGCAGCCGTACCGTTCGGAAGCACCTCGGGCAGCATCCCTCGTAGGCGGTGCCTTCCCGGTTGATATACACCCGAGTGTAGATGTCGCAACAGGCGAATCGGACGCCCACGAACCGCCGGGGACCACGCGCGGAACCCCCTTTTGTGGGGATGTCAGTTCCTGCGAAAATATCGAGGTTTTCGCCCGTCATATCCCCTTGGCTTCCTAACTTAACCCGTTTTCCTGCCAGAGTTTAGAGCCGAAAGTACACAGACGTTTGCCCAGCTTACCGAAAACTGGCCCCCAAGTGAAGATCGGTCGCTGTCAGTGGCCATCTTCGTTGATTGTCGAAAGGGGCCAATTCACCAAAGTAAGGGTCTTGACCGAACCGATCCACTCTCGTAGGGTACTATATGAATAGGGAACCGGACGAATCCCCCGAAACAAGAAGCGATACGATGACCCTCACGCGAAACCTATTGCCGTTATTTCTTCTGGCACTAGCCAGTGATCGGCCGTAGGGTTCGCCGTCGACGCGTTTTTCGATTGTGTAGACCGAACCTCAAGGCCGACAACGCCTTGGGGCTTTTTTTTTGAGAAGGAAGTAACGTGGAACGTGTTGTGAAAAGCTGCCGCCGATTTGGACCCACGAGGGCATGGTTGGTGTTGCCCGAGCCGACCGTGCGTCGGCAGCCAGCGGATGGGTCGGTTTACCGGCCGTAAGATATTTCCAACACAACCACACCATAGGGACTACGTTCCATGAACGAACCAGAACCACGAAAGATCAGAATCTTTGATACCACGCTCCGCGACGGCGAGCAGTCGCCGGGCGCGAGTATGAATCTGGCCGAGAAGACCAAGATAGCCCAGGCGCTGGTCGAGTTGGGCGTTGACGTGATCGAGGCCGGTTTTCCGATCGCCTCGGACGGTGATTTCGAGGCGGTTCGAGATATCGCCAAGAATGTCCGCGGGGCGACCATCTGCGGCCTGGCACGCTGTTGCGACGGCGATATCGACCGGGCCTGGGAGGCGATCAAGCACAGCGAGCGGGCGCGGATTCACGTCTTCCTGGCCACCAGCGCCATCCACCGCGAGTTCAAGCTCAAGGCGGGTAAAGAAGAAATTATCCGCCGCACGATCGAGGGCGTCCGCCGCGCCGCCGGCTATTGCTCCGACGTCGAATTTTCGCCCGAGGACGCATCTCGAACCGAAATCGAGTTCCTCCGCGATGTCGTCACCGCCGCCATCGACGCCGGGGCCACCACGATCAACGTTCCCGACACGGTCGGCTACTCCACGCCCGCGCAAATGTACGAAGTCATTTCCCAACTGCGCAAGCGCGTTTCCAATATCGACCGGGCGGTGATCAGCGTTCACTGCCACAACGATCTGGGGATGGCCGTGGCCAATAGCCTGGCGGCGATCGAAGCGGGGGCCGGGCAAATCGAGTGTACGATCAACGGCATCGGCGAACGCGCGGGAAACTGCTCGCTGGAAGAAATCGTCATGGCCCTGCGAACCCGCAACGACTACTACCGCGCCGACACGAACATCGTCAGCCCTCGTCTCGTGCCCACCAGCCGGTTGGTGGCCAACATCACGGGCATGAAGGTCCAGCGAAACAAGGCCATCGTCGGCCAGAACGCATTTGCCCACGAGGCGGGAATCCACCAGGACGGCATGCTCAAGGAACGCACGACCTACGAGATCATGCGGCCCGAGGACGTGGGCTTTACGAAGAGCGATTTGGTGCTGGGCAAACACAGCGGCCGGGCCGCGCTGGCCGATCGCGCCCGAACGCTCGGCTACCGGCTCACCGGCGAACAACTCAACACGGTCTTCGCCCAGTTTAAGGCGCTGGCCGATAAGAAGAAGGAAGTGTACGACGGCGACCTGGGCGCCATGATCGAGCAACAGATCCACGCGGCTCCCGAGTTGTGGTCGATCCGTTCCTACCACGTGAGCACCGGATCCGGGGAAACACCCGAGGTGAAGCTCACCCTGTGCCGAGGCGAGGAAGAGTATACCACGGAAATGGCCTGCGGCGACGGTCCCATCGACGCCATTTTCCTGGCCATCGAGAAACTGACCGGCATTTCGGTGGAGTGCAAGGACTTCCACGTACACAGCGTTACCGTCGGCAAGGACGCCCAGGGCGAAGTCATGGTGGAAGTGGAGCACAACGGCCAGATCTACCGTGGCCGGAGTGTTTCCACCGACAGCATCGAAGCCAGCACCAAAGCCTTCCTCAACGCCATCAATCGCATCGCCGCGATCCAGGACAAAGAGGAGCGTAGCGAGTAGGGACTAGGGACTAGGGACTAGGGATTGCTCATTGCTCATTGCTCATTGCTCATTGCTCATTGGTCATTCTGGAGTTCCCGGCCGCCTGATGGGCAAATTCGCCTCTTGGACGGCCGGCCCCGAGGCCAAATCCCATCGACAGCGGGGCATTTCCGGCCCGATTCCCAAGGATCTTGGAATTTCTTACGCAGGGGCAAGAAAAATCGTTGCACCGCCGAGGATTGGCGTCTACGATCAGGTTTGTGGATGCCGCTTGAGATGGAGCACCGCAATGTTTGCGCCCAAATCACTTCTCTCGACCGTTCTTGTCGCGCTGGCCTGCGGTTTCCCGGTGACATCGTACGGCGCTTCGGCGGCGGCCGTTGACGTTTCCCCGGCATCGACGCGCCCCGCATGCGACAAAGCGGGTGACGTGGCCGACGGCCGCGAGGTCTGGATGATGAGCACGCGATCCTGCCGGGGCGGTGAGGGTCCGCGATGCTACCGCTACGAGCGAGGACGCTGGCTCGTGGCGTCGTTGGACGAATTCCTCGCCGGCGACGATTCGGAGGTGCCCACGGTTGTCTTTGTGCATGGGGCAAGGTGCGACATGCCGCTGTCGGTGACCGTGGGTTGGGAGTGTCTGGCGCAGATTGCCCCCCGCGATCGGCAGAAGCGGTTTCGCTACGTGATCTGGTCGTGGCCGGCGGAGAGCCAAGGCAAACGTCCCCTCGACGGCTTCCGGCAGCAGGTCTCGGTGGCCGATCGAGAGGGCCCAAAACTCGCCCGGATACTCGCCCAGATCAACCACGACGTACCCGTCTGCCTGATCTCCCACAGCTTCGGGGCCCGGGTTGTCTCCGGCGCGCTACATGTGCTGGCCGGCGGGCAGATCGACGGCGTCGGGCTGGGAGATTCGCCACCGCCCCCGGGGCGCACCTTCGACGTCGTCTACATGGCCGCCGCGCTGTGTACCCCCCAACTGGCTACCGAACAGCGCTTCGGCCGGGCGCTACAACGGGTCGACCGGCTCCTGGTGATCTACAACTCGCAGGATTGCATCTTGAATCGGTATCGCGTGTTGGACCGGTGTTGCCGTTGCGGGCCGTTGGGGGTGACCGGTCTGCCGCGATGGCGATCGCTGGCCGAGTTGGACCTGAACATCCACCAGATCAACGTCGCTCCTTGGATCCGCAAGGGGCACACGTGGAGCGTCTACGCCGACGCCTGCATCATCAGCCGGTTCGTGCGATCTTTCGTCAGTCCGGTGGACTGAGCGCGTGTCCCTGCTCTTCCCCCGGCACGGAATCCAGTGAGAACGACCACACCAAGCGGTGGGATGCGGAAGGCGCGGAGAACTAGGCAAGAAACGTAAAAAGCCCTAAGCCGTTATGACTTAGGGCTGTATCAAGTGAGGCTGTGGGGGCTCGAACCCCAGACCTACGGATTAAAAGTCCGTTGCTCTACCGACTGAGCTACAGCCTCTCACGTGATGGGTCGTCGATGGTTGCGACCAGATGCTTCGACTTCGGCACTCTCTATGACACGGGAGGTGGTCCCCGAGGTTCTCGCTTCAACGCGAGGAAACACCCGTCCGCTTGCTCCTGGACGGGTGTGGGGGACCCCTATCGATTGTCGGGTGTGCCGGAATCTCAGCCAACGGGCCATTCTACCCGAAAGCGGTCGCCTCGCAAGCCTTCCTCCGATCTGGATTATTCGCGGTCCGATGGTAACCCGAAGCGTAAACGAGGGCCGACTAACGACTTCGCCTCGCTGACGCTTCGGGTTTCTAGATCAACAAACCACGCAACGGGGGGGGCCGCTCCCGTTTCTTGCCTCGCAGGCCGCGCTTTGGTAAAGTGATGGGTTTGGACAGACCAATCGTGGGCGAACAGAGCATTCGATGAGCAGCAACGGCCCCATCGCCGAGTATTCCGTCAACGGCGCCATTCGCATCCGGGGCGCGCGGGTTCACAATTTGCAGAACCTCGACCTGGACATCCCCCGCAACCGGTTGGTGGTGGTCACCGGCCCCAGCGGGTCGGGCAAGAGTTCGCTCGCCTTCGACGCCTTGTATGCCGAGGGCCAGCGTCAGTATATCGAGAGCCTCTCGGTCTACGCGCGGCAGTTTCTGCACCAACTCGAACGACCCGACATCGATCTGATCGACGGGCTGCCGCCGACCATCTCGATCGATCAACGGGCCGGAAGCCGGAATCCGCGGAGCACCGTGGCCACGGTAACCGAAATCTACGACTACCTGCGGCTGCTGCTGGCCCGGCTGGGCGAGCCGTTCTGTTACCAGTGTGGCGAGCCGATCTCGCAGCAGACGCCCGAGGAAATCCTTGAAGAATTGCTCGGTCTGCCCGAGGGTACGAAGATGATGGTCCTGGCGCCCGTCGTTCGGGGGCGCAAGGGGCAGCATAAAGATGTACTGGAGACGGTTCGCAAGGCCGGCTTCGTACGATTGCGGATCGACGGCCAGATCGTCGACGTGGACCAGCCGCCCGAGCTGGTCCGCCAGCGAGCGCACCACATCGAGGCGGTAGTCGATCGGGTAATCGTTCGCCCCGGGAGCCGCAAGCGAATCGCCGAGTCGATCCAATTGGCCGTGCAATACGGCGACGGCCTGGTCATGGCCACCTATCAAGAGGAGACCGACGACGAGGGGCCGGTTTGGCACGACTGGCTCTTCAGCACGCAGTACGCGTGCCCCAACTGCAAGATCAGCTACGAGGAACTGGAACCGCGGACCTTCAGCTTCAACAGCCCCTACGGCGTCTGCCCGAGCTGCGAGGGCCTGGGTTCGCGCGTCGAGTTCGATCCCGAATCGGTGCTTCCCGATTGGTCGCTTTCGCTATCGGCCGGTGCCGTGGTTCCCTGGAAAGGAGCCGGCGCGGCGGCCACGAAGCATTATCGGTCGGACACGAGCGATTTTCTCGCCAAGTCGGGCATCGGCTGGGACACGCCCCTGGAACAGCTCAAGCCGAAGGCGAGGACAGAGTTGCTCGCCGGCGACGGGCGGAAATTCCCCGGCGTGTTGGCCATGCTCGAAAAGGAATTCGCCGCCACCAAGAGCGATCGGACGAGCCGGCGACTGGAGGCCTTTCGAGCCGAGTTGCCGTGTGCGCCGTGCCAGGGGAGCCGGTTGCGGCCCGAGGCCCGGTCAGTTTACGTCGGCGGAAAAAACGTCACGCAGATCACCGCGCTGACGATCGAACAGGCCGACGAGTTCTTCGAGAATCTCGCGTTCGACGAATCGGAACAACAGGTGGCCGGTCCGCTGGTCACGGAAATCGGTGTGCGGCTGCGGTTCTTACGGAAGGTTGGGCTCGACTATCTGGCGCTCGATCGGCCGGCCGACACGCTCAGCGGCGGCGAAATGCAACGCGTGCGGCTGGCCACCGGCGTGGGGTCGGGGTTGGTCGGCGTTTGCTACATCTTGGACGAGCCGTCGATCGGGCTCCATCCCCGCGACAATCAGCGGCTGATCGACGCGCTGCGCCAGTTGCAGGCACGCGGCAATACGGTGATCGTGGTCGAACACGACGAATCCGTCATGCGCCAGGCCGACCATCTCATCGATCTGGGCCCCGGCGCGGGACGCCACGGCGGCCGGATCGTTGCCCAGGGAACGCCCCAGGCCGTGTGCGGCCAGCCGGAGTCGGTCACCGGGCGCTATCTTGGCGGCCAACTCCGCATCGGCGTGCCCGTCAAGCGGCGACGCACGGCCAAGACCCGGTCGATCACGCTCGACGGAGTGACGACCAACAACCTGAAGCGCGTCACGGCCCGATTCCCGCTCTCGGCGCTGGTCTGCGTGACCGGCGTGAGCGGCAGCGGCAAGAGTTCGCTGCTGGACGAGACGCTGGCCCGGGCGCTGGTACGCCGGCTGGGCGGAGTCGGCCCCAAGCCGGGACCGCACAAGGGGCTTCGCGGGACCAGCCAGATCGACAAGATCGTGCGGATCGACCAATCGCCCATCGGACGCACGCCGCGGAGCAATCCGGCCACCTATACCGGCGTGTTCGACGAAATCCGCAAGGTCTTCACCAATACCCGCGACGCACGGCGCCGGGGATACAAGGCGGGCCGCTTCAGCTTCAACGTCAAGGGCGGGCGTTGCGAACATTGCCAGGGGCAGGGTCAGCAGAAGATCGAAATGAACTTCCTGCCCGACCTGTTCGTTACCTGTCCCGAGTGTGAAGGAGCCCGATTCAACCGCCAGACGCTCCGCATTCGCTACCGCGACCAGTCGATCGCCGACGTGTTGGAAATGCGCGTCGAGGAAGCCGTCGAGTTCTTCGAGAATTTCCCTACCATCGGCCGACTGTTACAGAGCTTGCAGAAGGTGGGATTGGGTTACATCACCCTGGGCCAAGCATCGACCACGCTCAGCGGCGGCGAGGCGCAGCGGATCAAACTGGCCACCGAACTGGGCCGCGTCGACACGGGAAAGACCGTCTACATCCTCGATGAGCCGACCACCGGGCTGCATTTCGACGACGTGAAGAAACTGCTGGCCGTGCTCGGACGGCTGGTCGACCTGGGCAACACGGTCATCGTCATCGAGCACAACCTCGACGTCATCAAGACGGCCGACTGGATCATCGACCTGGGCCCCGAAGGCGGCGAAGCCGGCGGCCACATCGTCGCCGTCGGCACTCCGGAGCAGATCGCCGCGCTGGAAGACAATCACACGGGCCGCCATCTGAAGGAAGTGGTGGGTAGGGATTAGGGATTAGGGATTAGAGACAGGGAGAGCCACGCCCACGGGTTGCATCCCGTGGGTCGCGGAGCGGGGAATGTCGACCCCGAAGTCTCGACGCACTCACTTCGTCCCGAACCTTACGATAGACCGCCGGGCCGGTATCCGTGTCACGCTCGAGCGGGCGACGCTCCGCTTTCGCCCGAATCACGAAACCCGCGGGCGTGGGGTGTTTCTCCGTGATAGGCAGATTCCCGTACGATGGGCTTCCCAGCCCGTCGAACCGCCGGTAGCATGGGCCCCCGGGCGCGTGTCACCTCCTCGCCCGCGGTCTCTTCGCGGGCCCGGTTTCCAACCTGCCCTTTGGACTGCGGCGACTCGTCGCCGCTTTCCTTTTCCCTACCGCCCGGCGATCTTCATTTCGTCCAACCCTCCATTTCCGCCACCCCACCACCGCAGCGCTTCCAGCTAAAGTGTAAAGTGCAAGCCGAAGCCCGATGTCCCCTGACCCCGATGTCCCATTTTCGTTCCTAACCCAGCCTACGGTTGCTGCTCATTACTTTCGTCCAGCGCATCTCGCTCCACAAGCAGCACCCGGACGCGGCGCGTTTCTTGTTCGAATGTCAGGCCCGTTTGCTTGGCGAGATTGTCAAGGACCGCCGCCTCATCGACGTCGCCTTTCTCGCGAATTTCACGGTACCTTCGGGCGCTCCAGCGCCAGGCGATGCGCTCCTCCGGCGAGCGGGCGACCTGGTTATCGATGGGGCGGCCAATGAACTTCGCCGCGGCGCGCAGCAGATGATCGAGCGTGGCGCCTGATCCTACCTACAACCGGTCACGATCCTTGTCGAAGATGTCAACCCGATGATAGTCGCCATACTCGTCGAGTTGGTTCCCGTTGCCTGGCAACGGGCTGTATGAGTATTTGCCCTTCGCAACCAGGACCTTGCGATCCGCTTCCTTCAAGCTAAGGCGTATCGGCAGGCTGCACTGTTCGCGAAGAACGGTCTCTAGGCCTTCGACGATTTCCTCGGACGAAGCCCCCGCGCGGACGACCCAGTCTCCGGTAATTCTCGTGCCTCTGAGTTCTTGGTCTCCCAGCAGTTCGTACGACTGGACGCCACCCTTTCCGTGGTGGTGATGATAGTAACCGCCGGTCAGTTTCGTGATCAGCGCCGCGACCGGATTTCCGTCGTCGCCGATCCAGCCCATGCCGCCGCGGTTCAAGTTGCCCTCGCCCAGCCGCCTCGGCTTTGCCGTCGCATGCCTCCAATAGAACCACATGGTATCCGGCCCCTCGGGCAAGATCTTCGCCTGGCGTGCCTCATACACGCGATAGTACTCCATGCGCCCGGCCGTAAACGGAGGGGCGACTCGCTTCACGACCGCATCATCCGGCAACGCGTAGGTCGTCCGGAACTCGTCGAGCAGCCGCCTCGAGTCTTCATCCGGCGGGCTTCCTTGCTCCTCTGCCTCGTCCGCGATCGAGTTGGCGGAGAAAACGGCGATCGTCCATAGTACGACGAAGACGGACAGATAGACACGCTTCATTTGCATTCCCTCCTGAACGAAAAAGGGGTCGACGTACAAATCACGCGACCCGGCCCGAACCCGGACGTTCATCACCTCGATATAATCACCGGTCATTGCATAAACTCCCCTCTCCCTCCGGGAGAGGGTTAGGGTGAGGGGCGTTCCCTTTGCCAGAGGGAGAGGGCCGTCCGTCTTCGTTTAACGCCAAGCCGCAGGCGCCGGCTCTTTGGACTGCGGCGACTCGTCGCCGCTTTCCTTCTCCAAACACGCCGACAGTCTTCATTCGGGCAACCCACCCATTTCCGCCACCCCAACACCGCAGCGCTTCGAGCTAAAGTGTAAAGTGCAAGCCTGACCCCGACCGTCAGTGTAAAGTGAAAGCCTGACCCCGATTTCCAATTTCCAAGCCTCGTTTCCCCGCCGTTTCTCCGCCTTTCCCCGTTTCCTCGCGTTTCCCCCGAGAAGTGACTGAGCCTTCGCCCCTTGCACTGCCGGACAAGCCAGCAGTGGCACCCGGCGGTCCACTCCCGGCACCCGGCAGTCAATCCCGTTTCGTAAAGACCATTTGACCTGGCTTCACGTCGCTCTTGGTCAGTGACGACACGATGCCAACCCTGCAAGGCCCGCTCGCGATGGTGACGTCTTCGCCGTTTACCTGCATCGACTTGACGTCTTCTTCGTGGTATCGATCACAGAGTCGGATCGCTATTTTCTCTCCCTGGGCAATCGACTGACCTTCGGTCAGTTCAATGCTGATGACGGAATGATCTGGATAGAATCTATTGCAGGTTCCCACGGGCTTGTAACCAGGGGGATACTCAGCCTGTCGCCCTGGAGTGAACAACCGGTCCCTGACAGGTCCGATCGGCCAACCGAATCTGAGGACGCCGAGCACCGACACTTGAAGATCCATGGCAGTTACGATAGTTGCGTTGCAGGACTCCAGGCGTTCCTGAACGTCCTGAGGAATCGGCGAGGCAGTTTCCCGGCGTTGTTTCTCGTATTGGCGTTGGTGGTGGACGATGACCAACACGTTGGATTCACCATTCGCTGCGCGGACATCGCGAACGCGTTCCAGGACTGCGTTAGCTGCCGCCAAGTTGATCAAGTGATCGAATTCAAGACAGAAGACGATTGCGGTTCGACCGTTATCGTTGATTAGGTAACGCTCGCGTAGCCCGGCTTCCTCAATTGGCTCTGGCGGCCCTTCGTCGCAGTTGATGCCAAGAAACTCGAATGTCATACGCGCGAAGAGATCAACGTCGTTGGTCGTACCGTCAGTAGTGCCGACATATTGGCTGAGGATGATCTCGCCGTCGGAAGTAATCCGTTCGTCGGGATCGGGTAACGCCATCGGCGAGACACGAACGCCATCTTCCGTATACTCGAATGCGAAGTACGGCTGGCCACGCAGCATGTTGAAGAAGATGTAGTTGCGACTGTCCTCGGGGCCGTGTTCGTCTTCCCACGATAGCCAGTCGAACAGCCATGACATTGTCTCGATAGCCCTGAGCGTTGTTCCTCGCTCGAAGATGTCGACTCGAATCCCTTCATGCACAACCTTATGCCGGAGATTTCGAACCCAGTCGAGTTCCGAACGCAGTCGCATGCCGTTGATGTAAGACACCTCGTGAAGTATCGGTCCGGGCAGCCGTTTCTGACTTAGTTGTTCATAATCTCGGATCCTTTCGAAGAAGCTATTGCGAGTCTCTTCTAACCTCTCTGCAATCTACTCCTCGGAATGACCTTTTTCCTCAAGTAGTTTCGTGAGTTGCGCTTCCACGGCCACTTCGATACCAGTTACAGCGGAACGGACAGCGTCGCCGAATCGTCCCCGATACATCAGGCTATAAGCGTCCAGCAGTTCAAGCTTTCCGGGCGCGACTTCAGTTCTCGCTTGCGACTGAACTTCTTCCAAGGATGTCGCGACGAACGGCGCTGTTTCCCCACCTTTGTTGACGGACGGGAAAGTATCGCTGGCCCAATAAGGCATCAAGCCGATCCATACCAATGTTCCCTCGTGTATGGCATACCATGCGGGCACGTCCCACTCGCTCACTTCAGACGCGTAGGGGTCCAGCGACGTAGACCGATAGGAGGTGATGAGATTGTTCAGAAACGGTATATGCGCAGTTGCCAGCGCTCTGAAGTACTGAATGACGCGATTCACCCGTCTGATTCCAGTCCGGTCATCGCGTGTTACCTCTCCTTTTGTCCGCCATGCCTCAAAGCAATCTGCGACAACATGCGATTGAAAGCTTACAACCGTTTTCATTGGCCTATACACAGGCATTTGACTGGGCAGAACCGACTCTGGGAGTTCCCGTCCCCAGACTTCATCTCCCGGGCCGATAAGTATGGCGTTACACCTCGACGCTAGGCTCATCGGTCCGTCTGACACTTCCAGGTATCGTCCGTGAATTGCAGCAGTCACCGTAGTCTTGTCGTAGGTGAGCGAAATCTCGCCATCCGGGACCATTAGCCAGAAAGGTAATTCCACAGCGAGTTCGGCAGTGACTAGTCCTTAACGAAGCGACCCCTTCACGTTAATTGCATGAAAAAACTCGAAA
>CAYUIQ010000148.1:0-23146 GCA_964444795.1 uncultured Planctomycetaceae bacterium | reverse complement strand
AAACCGAGTTCTACGGCAATAACTCATGGTTCCCCACCACGATCCTGCACGCCCGCGGAATCCCCGGCTCACAGAAGATCCTCTGCGTGCTTTCGGGCCACCACACGTACCAGAAGGGCAAACTGGCATTGATCGACACAACCAAGGGGCGGCAGGAAAACTCGGGCGTGCAGCTTATCGCCCCGGTGCGCCAGACCGATGCCGTGCGGATCGACATGTACGGCTACCAGGGCGAGCAGTTTCAATATCCGTTCCCCCTGAACGAGACGGAGTATCTGGTCACCTATTCGCCCGAGGGCAGTGAGAAAGGGCGTTCGGCGTCGAAGAAGCCGTTCGGCGTTTACTACATGGACATCGACGGACAGCGGGAACTTCTGGCGGCCGACCCGAAGATTTCGTGCAACCAGTCGATTCCCCTGGCCGCTCGCCCCGAGCCGCCGGCGCGTCCCAGTCGCGTCGATTATCGCCAGACAACCGGCCGGTATTTTCTCCAAGACGTCTACTACGGTCCCGGGCTGGAGGGCATCCCGCGCGGAACGATCAAGAAGTTGCGCGTCGTGGCGTTGGACTTCCGGGCTGCCGGCGTGGGCAGCAACGGCAACCGCGGACCGGCCGGCGGCGCGCTGGTCAGTACGCCCATCTCGATCAACGGAGCGTGGGACGTCAAACGCGTGTTGGGTACCGCCCGAGTGCATGACGACGGCTCGGCCGCCTTCATCGTGCCGGCCCGAACGCCGCTCTACTTCCAGGCGCTGGACGACAACGGACACGTCGTACAGACGATGCGGAGTTGGTCGACGCTTCAGCCGGGTGAGACGTTCTCGTGCGTCGGCTGTCACGAGGACAAGAACACCACGCCGGTCGCCGATCCGGCGCTCACCCAGGCGATGAAGACCGGCCCCCAGCAACTCGACGATTTCAATACCGACCCGCGCGGTTTCAGTTTCGTCCGTCAGGTGCAACCGATCCTCGACCGGCATTGCGTCGAGTGCCACAACCGCAAGGAAGTGGCCGAGGGCCGAGGCAAGATCAGCCTCGAAGGAGCAACGACGTTCGACGGCCGGGCACGCAAGAACTGGAGCGACGCCTACAGCGCGCTGGCCAATCCGAAGATTGCCAGTTGGGTCAGCCCGCAATCGGCTCCGCCCATGTTGGCCCCCTACGAGGCCGGGGCGGCGAAGAGCCCGCTGATCGAGTTGCTGCAAAAAGGTCACGAAAAGGCCACCCTTTCGCGAGCCGAGATGGACACGATCGCCTGCTGGATCGATCTGGCCGTGCCCTTCTCCGGCGACTATACCGAAGGGATGAACGAAGACGACGCGGCCAAATATCAGGTCTGGCTGGACAAACGCAAACATTGGGCCGCGGTCGACGCCGAGAACATCCGAGCCCTGATCGACGCGAACCGATAGACGGGGCGAACCGATAGACGGGGCCAATTGTCTGTAGGCTTGTTCGCCCATGTTGCACGGCAAGAGAGCCACGGGGTGTTTTCCGAGGCCGTTGCCACCGCGGACCGAGTCTCGGGATGATTCTGCTGGGGGGGTGGCCTTGAACTGCGAGCCTTTTTGTCCTACAAACTAGGGGTCACGCCGAAGTGGCGGAATTGGCAGACGCGCTAGGTTCAGGACCTAGTGTCCCTCGGGACGTGGAGGTTCAAATCCTCTCTTCGGCACTCTCTGGTACAAAAGGACTTACGTCAAATCGGCGTAAGTCCTTTTGGCATGGATGTGCGGTGATCTTACAGCGGTCTTACCGCAATCTTACAGCCCCGGACGCTCGTATCGCACCGTGTGGCATACCCTTGTCCTCCCCAAAAACTCCATCCGGCCATCGTGCCAGTCGATCGAATGGAGATCGGCGTCGCTGCTCGATCGCGCGCCCCGGCAGATCGTACGTCGTATCGACCACCCGACCCTGCCGATCGACCGAGCGCAGCGGGCCGCCGGCCAGACTGTAGGTGTTGGCTCGGGATTCTTCGAGCCGATGAGTGAGATCTGACCAATGGAACCCCCAGAACGCGCCCGCGCAGTCGAGAACTTCTCTCGCGCTAGACACGGGGGGGCGAAGCTACAATAATCACGATTACGAGCCTGGATCGCCTCCCGGCTCAACCCAAACGGGAAATGTCGGCTTAGAGAAGGAGGGGAAAGAATGGATCGTCGGGAATTCACGAAAAGTGGTCTTCTGTTGGGCGCCGGTATGCTCGCCGGCTGTCAAGAAGGAAACGCTCAAGAGAAGGTAACCCGGAAGACGGATCATTATCTCGAACCAGCGAAGAATCTGCCGATCAGGCACTTCGACGTGGTCGTTGCCGGCGCGGGTACGGGCGGCGTGGTGGCGGCGCTGGCCGCCGCGCGAAACGGTGCAAGGACGATCTTGATCGAGCGCAAAGGCTACACCGGCGGAACCGTAACCGAAGGGGGGACGGCGCTGCACAGCTTCTACAACCTCTGGAAGGCTTTCCCCGGAGCAAAGAAGACTCAGGTTGTCCGAGGGATTCCTCAGGAGATTATCGACCGCCTCCGGAAGGTCGGCGGAACGTCCGGACATGCCGAGATGTCCGTGGGATACAATTATGATTCGGTGTGTACCGCAATCGACACCGAACTGTACAAGCTTGTCACGATGGAAATGCTCGACGAAGCCGGAGTCTTCATCGCCGTGAATACACTGCTTACCGGCGCCATTGTCGACGGCAGTCGCATCCGAGGCGCGATCATAGACAGTCGGTCCGGCAGAGAGGCAATCTACGGGAAAGCGTTCGTGGACTGCTCGGCCTACGGCGATCTGGCGGCATTTGCCGGCGCCGAGCACACCGTGCCCAACGATTACGCCTGCTGTAACAGTATCGGCCTGGCGAATGTGGATCTGGACCGCTACATTGCCTACCTCGAAGCCCACGGCGGGTCCAATCAACTTGCCCATGGCATGCGCAGCGGTGAAGACGGGAAAGTCGTGCGTTTCAACGGGGGCCTGGGAGGCGATTTCCGGGATGAGGCGAGAAAAATCGGCATGTCGTCCATGATCACCACGGTGCAAGACCATTACCTGATGTTCGTCAAGTGTAATTTCAAGGTTCCGGGTAGCGTCATCAACCGCGATGATATGGCCAAGGCGGAGCTTGAAGTGAGAAGGCGCCAGGCAAAGGCCGTCGAACTCTTCAGGAAATATGTCCCCGGCTGCGATAAAGCCTTCATGGCCCGGACCAGCCCGACGCTCAACATCCGCCGCGGCCGACTCATCAACTGCGACTACGATATTTCCCACGAAGATGTCATCGAAGGCCGACATTTCGACGACGACATTATGGCCTACGGTTTTCACGACTCGGCTCCGCGTTACCAGATCCGCGGCGGCGGCACCTACGGCCTGCCCTATCGCGCACTGGTCGTTGCGGGGATCGAAAACCTCTACGCCGCCGGCATGATGATCACCTCGGACCACCGGCCCCACATGTCCACCAGAAACACCGTATGCTGCATGGGACAGGGACAAGCCGCGGGAACCGCCGCCGCTCTCTGTGCCGCAAGAAACTTCGGCACACGTGATCTGCCATACGGCAATTTGAGAGATACGCTTAAAAGAGACGGCGTGTTTTTTGAAAGCTAAAACCACCGCCTTCGACTTGACCATTTGAGAAGACACCCCGGCCGCATAGCCATCAGTTTACCGGGAGCCCTGTTATGAATCGTCTTGCCGATCGCCGTGAATTCCTTCGTACGGCGTCTGGTGCCGGGCTCGTGTGTGTTGGCGGGGTGTTTCCGGCAGGCATCGCCCGGACCGCCGAACCGCCCCACGGCGGAGTGCTCCGCGCGGGGACCGCCCGGGTCGACATCACGCCGCGGAAGTTCCCCGTGCTCGTCTGCGGGGGCTTCTTAAGTCGTTCGGCCGACTCCGTAACCGATCCGGTGTTCGCCCGCTGCCTGGTGATCGACGACGGCGCGAAGAAATTGGTGCTGATGGTCGTTGATGTGGTGGGCTTCCGCTCGCCACTGGTGGAGACGGTGAAGGAGGCCGCGTCGAAAGCGACGGGCATTCCGCGCAACCAGATGATGATCTCAGCGACGCACACGCACTCCGGCGGATCGGTTCTGAGCGGGCTGGGCACCGAGGCCGATCCCGAGTACAGCAAGTTCCTGCCCGGCAAACTGGTCGAGTGCATCGAGAAAGCGGCCGGCGACCTTCGCCGGGCGAGAATCGGGTGGTCGTCCGAGGACCATCCGGAAGGCACGCACTGCCGCCGGTTCATCCGACGCCCCGATTGCATCGGTGTCGATCCGACCGGCCGGCGGACGGTTCGAGCAATGATGCATCCGGGCTATCAGAACCCGGACTACATCGGCCCCTGCGGCCCGTCCGACCCCGAGGTCTCGGTGCTGGCCGTGCAGGACCTCGACGGAAAGCCGATGGCGCTGCTGGCCAACTACTCGATGCACTACTTCGGGGCTCGTCCGATCTCGGCCGACTACTACGGCGACTTCGCGCGGATTCTGGCCAAGACGCTGGCCGACGGCGACGAGTCGTTCGTGGCGATGATGTCGCAGGGCACCAGCGGCGATCAGCAATGGCAGGACTACGCCAATCCTCCCAAGTCGATCTCCCGCTCAGAATACGCCGCGTCGGTCGCCAACGCCGCGTTGCTGGCCTACAAGCGGATCGAATTCCACGACTCGGTGCCGATGGCAGTGGCCGAGCGGCGGCTGACCGTCAAGCTACAGCAACCGGACAAGGAGATTGTGGCCTGGGGCGAAAAGATCTTCGCCGAAATGAACGGCCGTGACCCCCGCACGCAATCCGAGGTTTATGCGCGGGAAATCGTCCTGCTCAAGGAACTCCACGAGGTGGAGGCGAAGCTCCAGGCCATTCGCATCGGGAACCAGGGCATCGCGGCCATGCCTGCCGAGGTCTACGCCGGCACGGGCTTGAAACTCAAGTTGCAGTGCCCGCTGGAGGCAATGTTCAACATTACGCTGGCCAACGGATGCATCGGCTACATCCCGCCGCCCGAAGTCCGGCCGCTGGGCGGTTACAACACCTGGCCCGCGCGGCACACGTCGACCCAGGACGACGTCGAGACGATCTTCGTCGATTCGCTCCTGGAGATGTTCGAAGAGCTGTCCGGCCGGCCGCGCCGCAAGATCGTGCTCTCGCAAGGAGCGCACGCCAGGCGGATTCTCGCCGAAAAGCCGTTTGCCTATTGGCGTCTTGGAGAAATCGAAGGCAACCGGGCGGTGGACGCCTCGGGCAACGGGAACCACGGCACTTATCAGCCGGGCTACGTCTTCTACCTCGACGGCCCGAACCACGGCGGCCTGCGTACCGGCGTCGAGAAGCCCCGCGCCGTTCAGTTTGTCGGCGGAAGGATGAAAGCGCAATTCACGCCGGGCGGCGACTACGCGGTCGAGTTGTTCTTCTGGAACGGTCTTCCCAACGACAACCGCGCGGTGACTGGCTACCTGTTCTCGCTGGGTCCCGACGGCGACAAGCACTGCCCCGGCGACCACCTGGGAATCGCCGGAACCGCCGCCGCAAGCGACGTTGCCGGACGCCTCTTCTTTTTCAACGGTAACGAGAAAAACGAGACGATCTCCGGCGGGCCGGTCATCGAGCCGAAGACCTGGAACCACGTTCGCCTGATCCGGCGTGGGCAAGAGGTGGCCGTCTATCTGAACGGCTCCGACAAGCCGATCCTCTCCGGCAAACTGCCGGTCACTCGTCCCGAAGGCTGCAAGGACGTATTCGTGGGTGGCCGCTGCGACAACTTCGCCAATCCCGAAGGTCGCATGGCCGAGGTCGCGATCTACGGCGAGTAGTGCCTCAGCGCGTGGTGAGTTGATGGGCCGGCCGCGCTTTTACAGCGGTGTGGATTGGCTCTACAATGATGGTGGTACCGCACCTTGCCCCGGCAGCGATGCGGAAGACTACCGAGACGGTGATCTACGATCGCATGGGAACCGACCCGTTTCCGAAGGTTGACGGCGAACGGGGGGTATGGGGGACTGGTGAGCAAACACCGGACAAACATGGAGGCCATCACGTGAAACGACGCGACTTTCTCAAAACGGTGGGCGGAGCGTCTCTGGTGAGCGCGCTGCGTGATTTCGGCGGTGCGTCTGAACCCGCGACGCTCGACACGGGATCGCTTTTCGAGGCCAACAGCCCCGAGGTGCTCGCGCTTGCCAAGCGCGTGATCGAGAAGTGCGTGTTGGACAAGATCCGGCCGCCCACGCCGCCGTTGAAAAACACCTGGATCGTTCCCGGCGGACCGTACTATAGGGGCCAGTGGATCTGGGACACGATGTTCGTCGTCGATCTGTTGAGCATCCTGCCCGACAAAAAGAAGCTCATTCGCGACGTGTTCCAAAACTACTGGGACTTCCAGGACCGCTGGAACCGGGACGCGCCCGAGTATGCCCGGGACATGATCACGGTGGCCATCAAGACGGAGCCGCAAGAGGTTCGGCAGTTCTCGCAGATTCCGATCCTCGCCTGGGGCGTCGGGCGGGTCTACCGACGCAACGGTGATAAGGAACTCCTTCGGCAATGTCTCGCCAGGCTCGAACGGTTCCACGACTGGTATTGGCGCGAACGGGATCTGCACGACAACGGGCTGATCACGCTCGGCGCCTACACGGGCAAACTGCAACACGCCAGATGGGAGACGTTCGACTACGAATGCAACATGGACGACATGCAAATGACCGTCCATCCTAAGCGCAAAGGCCCCAAAGAAGGCCCCTGGTATGCCGACATCTGCGTGCCCGGCAACAACGCCTACCTGATCCTGGGCGAACGCAGCCTCGCAGAACTGGCGGAAATCGCCGGCGACAAGGAAATGGCGGCAAGACGCAAGCTGCGTATGGAAAAGGGCATCAAGGGCATGCGCGACCACATGTGGGACGAAGACGCGGGCACGTTTCTCTCCGTCCGACGCGACACGCTGGAGAAGATTCCGGTGGCAACGATCGGGAGCTGGATTCCGCTGGCCGCGGGCGTTCCCACCGAAGCGATGGCCGGCCGCATGGCCGAGGTGCTGGCCTCGCCCGCCTGGATGACGCCGCTGCCGGTGCCTACCGTGGATCGAACGGACAAGCGATGGAAGTCCAGCGCCTTCTGGCGCGGCGACGTGTGGCCGCCGACGAACTACCAGATCGCCTCCGGTCTGGCCGCCTATGGCCACAAGGACCTTGCCGCGGGGATCGCCGACAAGACAGTGGGCAACGCGATCCGCAACGGCATCAGCGAACACTACGACTCGATCTCGGGCCGTCCGCTGGGCGTCCCCGACTACTGCATGAGCAGTACGCTCGTGACCATGATGCTCGACGGACTCACCCACAAGTACGAACTGGAGTTACGCAAGGGAAACCACGGTTCGTCAGTACGACCGTAGGCTTTGGCAATCGCAGAACGAGGAAATCCGCATGAAAAGGGCTGTCTGGTTTCGTTGTCTTTGTTGGGCAAACCTGCTCGCCGGCATCGCGGCTGTCTCTTCCGCCCGGGCGGGGGAGTCTATCTCACGAATCCTCGACGGCGCCGAGTCGCGCTTGCGGGCGATTTACGAGGACCAGCAGTTTGCTGCCAAGTCGTTTCATGCACAATGGTTGCAGGACAGTTCCGGCTATACGATGCTGGAACCGTCGCCCGAGGGCCGTGCCAGGGAACTGGTGCAATACGATTGTGCCAGCGGCAAGCGCAAGGTCCTGGTCCGACAGTCGCAATTGCTCCTGCCGGATGCGGCCAGGCCCTTGTGGATCGAAGACTATGCGCTCTCGCCCGGCGGCAGTCTGATCCTGCTGGAGACCAGCGGAAGGTCCGATCCGGGCGCGGATGCACGCGTTGCCGACTACTGGGTGCTGGAGCGTAAACCCGGAACGTTGCGCCGGATCGTTGCCGGTGCCGTGCCCGGCCGGGCCAGGGGCAGTATCTCTCCTGATGATCGGTACTTCTTGTATTCGCGTCAGCAGAATCTCCATGTATACGATCTTCGCAGCTCAGAGACCAAAGCCCTCACTACGGACGGCGTCGCCGATGACGTGAAGAACGGACTGGGTGGCTACGGTTATGGTCGGGGCCTGCTCTGGAGTCCCGACGGGCGGCAGGTCGCCTACGTGCAGATCGATTCCCGGGCCGTGCGACGACGCCCGGTGATCGATCCTATTGACCCGACGTACCCCGAAGTTCGCTATATTCGCTATCCCCGAGTGGGGACGCCGATTCCAACCGTTCGCATTGGAATCGCGGACGTGGAGACACAATCCACGCGCTGGCTGAAACTCCCCGGCGAACCGACCTGCTACCTGCCATGGATGATCTGGACGCCCGACAACGAACTGATCGTCGAGCGGCGGTCGCGTTTTCGGGATTCCCGTGAGTTTCTGCTGGCCGATCGCCGAACGGGCGAGGTTACTTCCATCTACCGCGAGACCGATCCAGCCTGGATCGACGGCAGCCGGCGCGAGAACATGGGACTGGAGTTGATTCTGGGCGGCCGTGCCTTTGTGCTGTTAAGCGAGAAGGACGGTTGGCGACACGCCTACGTCCTGCAGCGCAACAGCAAAGACCTGACGCTGTTGACGCCCGGCTCCAGCGACATTATCACTCGGGGGCAGGTGGACGAACAACGCGGTTGGTTCTACTACATCGGTTCGCCCGACAATGCGACCGAGCGTTACTTGTATCGGGCCGCGCTGGAGAAGCCCGGCAAGCCGGAGCGTGTCACTCCGGCGGATCAGCCCGGCACGCACCGTTATGACTTTTCTCCCGATGCCCGATGGGCATTCCATACTTATTCGACCTTTGATACGCCGCCTGTGTTTGACTTGATCGAGCTCGACGGGCACCGGGTCGTGCGTGTGCTCGAAGACAATCGGGCCCTTCGAAAGCGTATCGAACCGTTGATCGCACGACGCAGCGAGTTCTTCACGCTCGACATTGGCGACGGCGTGGTGATGGACGCATGGATGCTCAAACCTCGCGACTTCGATCCGGCCAAGAAATACCCCGTGTTCGTCTACGTCTACGGCGAACCGCATGGTCAGACCGTCCTGGACGTCTGGTCCTCGAACCACGCGATGTTCCACCGCATGATCGCCGATCTGGGCTACCTCGTTGTCTCCATGGACAATCGCGGCACTTCGGCACCCAAGGGCGCCGCCTGGCGCCGGGCCGTGTATGGCAGCCTGGGACCTCTCTCCACGAAAGAACAAGCGGCCGGACTGAAGCAGTTGGGACGCACGCGGCCCTACGTCGACTTGTCGCGCGTGGGTGTCTGGGGATGGAGTGGTGGGGGATCCAACACGCTCAATGCGATGTTTCGCGAACCGGACGTGTTCCACGTCGGCATCGCCGTGGCACCCAAGCCGCAACCGCATCTCTACAATGCGTGGTTCCAGGAAATCTTCATGCGAACGCGCGAAGAGAACCCCGAAGGATACAGAAGGGCCGCTCCGATCAACTTTGCCGAAGGGCTCAAGGGAGACCTCCTGATCGTTCACGGTACCGGGGAGACCAATACGCATCTCCAGATTACCGAGGGCCTGGTGGATCGTCTCATCGCGCTGGGCAAGCGATTCGATTACATGGCCTATCCCAACCGCGATCACGGCATTCGCAACGGGCCGGGCACCTCCGTACACCTGCGCTTGCTCATCACGCGGTATCTGCTCGAACATTTGCCGCCCGGCCCAAAGATTGGACGAATCACTGTTTTCGAGTAATGGGAGACCGCGAATGAGCCACAAGAGCCCTTCATACAGTGTCACAATCCGGCTTCGCTATTCGGACGAGCCCGGTCAACTCGGAGCGATCACTTCCGCCATAGGCCAGGAAGACGGGCTGATTGGCGCCGTGGACGTTGTGAATGTTCACCAAGCGTGCATCACTCGGGATATCACGGTCAGTGCAAGCAGTGTCGCGCACGGCCATCGGATCGTTGATTGCCTTAAGCAGTTCCAAGGCATCGAGGTGCTGAACGTCTCGGACCGGACATTTCTCTTGCATCTCGGCGGCAAAATCGAGATCCACTCGAAAGTGCCGGTAAAGACACGGGACGACCTCTCAATGGTCTACTCTCCAGGTGTCGCTCGCATTTGCGACGCCATTGCTTCCGACCCGGAGTCGGCATTCAATCTCACGATCAAGCGCAACACCGTGGCAATCGTCACGGATGGCTCGGCAGTCCTCGGGCTTGGCAACATCGGCCCGATGGCAGCCTTGCCGGTCATGGAGGGCAAGGCCTTGCTGTTCAAGGAGTTTGCAGGTGTTGACGCGTTTCCCGTCTGCTTGGACACGCAAGACACGGGAAGCATCGTACGCGCCTGCCAGTGCATTGCGCCGACGTTCGGGGGCATAAATCTGGAGGACATCGCGGCCCCACGCTGCATGGAGATTGAAGAACGTCTGAGTTCAGTGCTCGATATCCCGGTTTTTCACGACGATCAACACGGCACGGCCATCGTCGTGCTCGCGGCGCTGCAAAACGCCGCCAGGGTTGTCGGCAAGCAACTCGAAGACCTCCGGGTGACACTGAGCGGGGCAGGTGCCGCTGGTACCGCCATTGCGAAGTTGCTCACGCACGTCGGCGTCGGCCACATCGTCGTTTGCGACCGCGCCGGGGCCATTCACCAGGGACGTTCCGCGGATATGAACTCCTCCAAGCAGTGGCTGGCGAAAAACACCAATCCGGAGAAGGTCGCGGGACCCCTGGGTCACGCCATTGCGGGCGCCGATGTCTTCGTTGGCGTCTCGACCGCCAATGTGGTGAAGTCCGCCGACCTCAAGCGAATGGGGCGAGATCCTATCGTATTTGCCCTGGCAAACCCTGACCCGGAGGTGTCGCCGGAGGAGGCGATCTCCCATGTCGCGGTGATGGCGACTGGCAGATCCGATTACCCCAACCAAATCAACAATGTACTGTGTTTTCCGGGGTTCTTTCGCGGCATGCTCGATGTTCGCGCCAGGTGTGTTACCGAAGGGATGAAGGTCACTGCCGCCAACGCTATCGCAAACGTAATCCAAGAACACGAACTACGCCCGGACTACATTGTTCCCAGCGTGTTTGACCGTCGAGTTGCCAAGGCCGTTGCATCAGCTGCTGCCGGCGCCGCTCGCCGGGGAGGGGTCGCTCGCCGGGAGCCGCAATCAGACAGCTTTGAGAATGATCCGAACCGCGTCTGAAACCCTTGGACGTAGCTCGTCGGAAGTGTCTCCCAGGTTCCTGACACAACTTTTAACGCCCCTTACGGATCGTCGGCCAGTCCCAGCACGACATCCAAGGACGCCTTGAATATCCAGGCCATGTCGTCCGAGCTTTTGCCGCTGGCATCATGGCCGCCGATAAAGAGCCGGTTGTCGCCAAAGGGCGAATGGGCGAACGTTCGCGGCGATACGAGAACCGGCTTGTCAGGGGCGTAGGCACCATTAACCTCATGCACCGTATAGGTCTGGTCCGTGGTGCGAATGGCGTACATGGCACCGGCGTACAATCCGCTGCCCTTCCATCGGAGACGATCGTTTCCCTGAAGCCTTCCTTGAAAGCCGATGATATGCACGGTTTTACCCGACACGGGATGGGCGACCGCATACATATTGCTGTGGGCCCCAAGCGTATATCCGACCTCGACGCCAAGCTCCTCGCTCATCAGATCGCGAATATTCGCTTCATCGTGTGCCGTGTAACCGCCAGAGCCGTCGGGATCCAGTCGCTTGATTTGACCAATGGATCTGCCGCCCGGCGCCCAAAGGAACAAAATGGACTCGCCGGCACCGTTGGGATTGGCGATGGTCGTCAGGCCGCGAATGCCGCCCACGTCGGTATTCACGCCGTCGCCAAGGTTCAGAATCTCGGTGTACGTCGGGCTCGGGCCGTCGGTTCGTCGATAGATCACGCCGCCGACCGAAAACAGCAGCGAGCCGTTGGCTTCCACGATGCCTAGCGGTCGGGTGCTGAAGGTGCCGCTTGCCGGGAACTCGACCTTCTTGTCCCAGCGAATCTTGGCCGGCAGCGAGGCATCGTAAACGCCCGAGATGATGCCCGGGTTGCCGATCAACAAGAACAGACGCTCAGTGCCGGTGACCTTGTCCCTATGGATCTCCATGTCGCGAGGGATCCATCGTGTGCCACCCGCGCGCGATCCGTGCTTCACGATACCGTGATTCCACGTACCGGACGCATCGTCTCGCACCCAAGCCGATACGACGCCATGTTCTCTCGTATAAGCGCCGGCTGCCATGACCAGCAGATTCTCCGGCCTCGATAACAGCTTACCCGATCCATCGCGCGTGAACGTAACCGACTTGAGTATATTGCCCTTCATGTATCGCAGGCCACGGCCGTTGGACTTACCCATGTCGAGGTCGACTTCCCAGCGACCCTCCGCCGAATCGAGCCGAAGCACCTGGGCCGACTGTTTCTCGGCGTAGGGGCGGTTTTCCCATCGCGAGTCTTCCCAATAACCATTGGCCGCATAGAGTCTTTTCTTGTGCGGCACGAGGTGCATGATCTCGGAGCCGCCGGCATACGCGCCGCCCGTGTCGACGTAGCCGGCGTCGTAACTTTGCGTCCAGGCGCCGCCCGGCTGCCGCGCGGAAGCAGAATCGCTACCGCAAGCGATAACGGCCAAGCCGATGGTGGCGAGCGATCTGCTGACGAGAGGCATTCGCAAATCTCCTTCTCGCGTTGCCCAGAGGTGGCTGGGGTCGAGATGCGAGGAACGAGCACCGAGCCCCCAGATTGCAACGAACTGGGGGCTCGCTGCGCTCGACCGCCAGGCACCCGAAGTAAATCCGACATCCCTTTCTGCACGGACCCTGGCACCTATTCCACAATCGGCACCACGTTGCTCTTAACATCGGCCAGCCGGCGTGCTGCCAACGCCCGCATCTCTTTCACCTTCTCCGGATACTTGGCGGCCAGATCGGTCATCTCGTTTGGCTCCTCGGCAAGATTGAACAGCAGCGGGCCCGTGCCTTGCCCGAGGATGGCAAGTTGCTCGTTCATTTCGGCGCTGTTTTGCCGATGCGGCTTGGTGGCCGTTTTTCGGTCCAGGAACAGTTTCCACTGGCCAACGCGAATCGCATCGAGCGGGCCCATCCCGTGCCAAAACAGCAGGTCGTTTCGCGGATGGTCGACCTCTCGGCCAAGCAGCGTATCCCAAACGTTGACCCCGTCGATGACCGGGCTTCCCGTGGTCTTCGCCTGCAAGTCGATGCCGCAGGCGTGGCACAACGTCGGCAATAGATCGATCGCGCCGATCAACGCATCGGACTCCCGGCCGGCGGGGATTTTCCCATGCCAGCGAACGATGCACGGAACGCGATTGGCGCCTTCCAACGCACTCCATTTCCGTCCGCGATACGGCGTGGCCGTGGCTGCTTGACCCGTCTCCGGACCGTTATCCGAGAGGAAGACGACGATGGTATCCCGATCGATCTTCTCGGCTTTGAGTGTATCGAGTATCCCACCGATACAAGAATCGAGCTCTTCCACCACGTCGCCATACGTGCCGAAATCGGATTTGTCTTTCCAGTCGGGATGCGCCTGCACGGGAAAATGCGGGGCCGAGTAAGGGATGTAGAGAAAGAACGGCTTGTCTTTCTGCTGGTGGATAAACCGAATCGCCTCGCGCGTGAACTGCTCGGTTAGGAGCCGGTTCTCAAAGGGGTTCTCCAGCAGTTCGTCGCCACGCCACAGCTTCTTTGTCTGATTGTTACTCATGGTAATATAATACGCCGAATCGAACCCTTGGCCGTGCGGCCGGCATTGGGGTTTAGCGCCAAGGTGCCACTTGCCGGAGATGGCCGTCGCGTAACCCTCCGACTTGAACACTTCGGCGATGGTCAGCGCCTCGGGACTCATCCCCGACTCCGGACCCATCTTGTACCCGACCACACCCTGGGTCCACCCCACCCGGGTCGCATACGCGCCGGTCATCAACGCCATCCGCGACGGCGTACACACGGTCGCACCGCAGTAAAAACTCGTCAACCGAACCCCTTCGCGGGCAAGCCGATCGAGCACGGGCGTCTTGATTTGAGGATGCCCGTAGCAACTCAGATCGTTGTAGCCCAGATCGTCGACCATGATAAGGACAACGTTCGGCGGTCGAGCTTCCGCGGCGCGGGAGAACGCCGGCAGCAGAAGGAGAAAAAGAGCGGCGAAGACGAATCGGTATGGCATGAGGACGCCTTTGCGTTGATGGATCCTGCAATTTCTGTAGCACCTGACCGGACTTCACGAATCACCCGCCACGGGAAAGCCTCACGCCAAGGCGCCAAGAACAGCTTTCCTCCCATGCCATGTTACTCGACGCTCCACCCGGAGTCCAATCAGAGGGGTGGCAATGCCTGCGGAATCCCTTGACCCCGGCGTTGGTGACGCTATCCTGAGTTGTCAGGGCGGCTCGGGCCGACCCCTTCAATGTGTCCGTTAATTGCCTTCTTTACAGACGAGATCCGCGCATGTGCCAACCAATGCAAGTACCAACGGCAAGACATTCTCGACGTGAGTTCTTTCGCCGGTCCGCCGCGGGGCTTGGTGTGGCTGCCGTGCCGTACTGGGCGACCTGCAGTGCCGCGGCCGAGTCCGAGGCCAAGAACGATCGGCCGATCCTCGGCGCGATCGGCGTGGGAGGACAGGGGACGAGTATTGCCGAGCGGGCGGCGAAGTTCGGTGACCTCGTGGCCATTTGCGACGTCGATCGCGAACACGCCGACGCCGCCAACGCCAAGATCGCCGACGGCAAGGCGAAGCAATTCGGCGATTATCGGAAGCTGCTCGATCGCAACGACGTCGAGGCGGTGACCATCGGCACGCCCGACCACTGGCACACGAAGATCGCCATCGACGCCATGCGTGCGGGCAAGGACGTCTACTGCGAAAAGCCGCTGACGCTGACCGTCGACGAGGGGAAACGGTTGTGCAAGGTGGCGGAGGAGACGAAGCGTGTTTTCCAGGTTGGAACCCAGCAACGCAGCCAGACGGACCAGTTCGTCAACGCGATCGCCCTGGTGCGCGACGGCCGGATCGGCAAAGTCAAGCGAGTTCAGGCCGCGATCGGAGGTTGCGGCGGCGGCGGTCCGTTTCAGCCGCAACAAGTGCCCGCCCACTTCGACTACGAAACGTGGCTGGGGCAGGCACCCGACGCGCCCTATTTCCCGCAGCGGTGTCACTTCAGTTTCCGTTGGTTCTACGCCTACTCGGGCGGGCAGATGACCGACTGGGGGGCGCATCACGTCGATATCGCCCATTGGGCCATGGGCATGGAAGACAGCGGGCCCGTTTCGGTTACCGGGGTCGGCCGATTCCCCCGCCAAGAGCCGAACGCCTTTGAAGTCGCCATGCAGTTCCGGATCGTCTGCCGCTTCCCGGGCGACATGGAACTGGTCATTCGCGACGACACGGATAACGGTGTGCTGATCGAAGGCGACAAGGGCCGGATCTTTGTCAATCGCGGCAAGCTCACCGGCACGCCGGTCGACCAACTCGCCGACCATCCGCTGCCCGAGGACGCGATCACCAAGGTCTACAAAGGCAAACGGCCGGGCGACCACATGCGGAACTTCTTCGACTGTATCAAGGACCGCGGCGAACCGATTTCCGACGTCCACTCGCATCACCGCGCCGTCTCGACCTGCCACTTGGCAAACATCTCGCTCCGCCTCGGCCTGAAAGCGGGCCACGTCATTGCCCGGCATCCTAACAGCGAGTTCAGCGTGCAAGGCCGCCAGCTCACATGGGACCCGGCGAAGCAACAGATCGTCGGCGACGACGAAGCGAACCGTTGGCTCAGCCGTCCGCAGCGAACAGGCTACGAGATTCGAACGTGAAGAGGACGATCGGATCAACCGCGAAGCGGTTCAACAACAGAGCCTAGGGTCGTCGCGCAGCGGCGCACCCTGGGTTTGGGATCGCGAACCGATTCGCACCCCAACGGGGTGCTACGATGGCCACGCGTTGTGCAACGCTTTCGGCGTTGGGAAATGCCGGAGTTGCTCTTAAGCCGTGATGTTGGGGGCTCGCTGCGCTCGACCCCAGGCACCCATTGGTCTAACGAGATTCCGGCAACGCATTCCCCGGCAGCGCCACGATGTTGTCGAACATGGCGGATACCCCGAGCGTTTGACCGCCGATTGCTCCGGAGAGAATCGGATCGCTCTTATCCGTGTAATCGATCCGCAAACCGCGTTCCGGGTCGACTGACGGGTGCATGCGGTTGAACCAGATGCGGATTCTGGGGCCGGTGGCGGAGATGCGGATCATGCTCCATTCGCCCGGCCGGGTGTCGGTCGCCAGCCTGGTCAGGTCGTAGGTGGCGAGTTCTTGGCGGGTGCCGGCGGTGATTTTGCTTAGCACGAGAGTCTTGCGGTTGAAGGTGACCGCATAGCCGTGCATTTCATTGGGGCCGTTGCCCGAGGCGCTGACTCGGAAAAGGAGTCCGGCACTGCCTGTCTCCGCGCCGGGCTCGGGCTTGATGACGACGCGGCCTTCGAGGATATAGTCGGTCCACCTCCCGTCGCCGGCGATCGCTTTCATGTCGGGTTGGAGGGTGACGGCGTTTCGTACCGGGAGGTCTTGCTTGCCATAGACCTTCCACGCCGCGGCACTATGCGTCTCGAAGTCTTCGAAGAAGAGCGATCCCGACTTGCCCGTCGTGTAACGTCGAACCGCTTCGGCTTCGGCCAGCGAGACGGGCGTGCAATCCGGCCATAAAAGGCCGCACCAGGGGATTTCCGGTTCGGCGGCGCCGGGCTTGTCGATCCAGTGCCAGCGGCAGTTGGAGTTGCCGACCATCAGCTCCCAACAGAGATACATGCCGGGCGTTGATTTCCCTTCCTTGCGCCGCCCACCGAGCCAGTAAACCATGTCGATGGGCCCGCCGAAGTTGCGCCGCGAGGCTTTCCAGCGCGCGCCGGCTTCGGTGAACACGGTTCCCTTGGCGGGGTTGATATCCGACAGATCGCGCAACGGCCCATGGGCGTGGCTGTAGACGTGGGCGTCGACGATATCCGTGGCTGTGCAATCCCCCCAGCCTCTCGGGCCCTTTTCGCAATTGATCACGGGCTGGATCGGCTTGACCTCCTTCGCCCACTGGTAGCCGGCCCTCTTGAGCCGGTCGCGGTACTCGTCGCCCGGCGGCGGTTCGTTGTGGATCTCCCAGAACAGCACGCGCTGGTCCGTCCGGTGCGCGCGAATGATCTCCTGGACGTAGGGTTTGAACTTTTCGAGGTTGTCGGGCTCGATGTCACGCGCCTGGGGCGACTGGGCCCAACGGCCGTTATGAAAACCCGAGACCGGCTCGGTCGGCTTGTCCAGAAAGATCCCTTCGTGCCGGTGGCAGCCGTCGAAGAAAACGAATCCCGGTTTGATGCCGTGCTTGACACAAATCGCGAGGAACGTCTCAAGGTTGGCCATAAGAACCGGCTTTTCCTCGAAGAAGTTGATGTCGTGCAGGTAGACTCGCAACGTCGAGATGCCAAAATACTTGCGCGCCGCGGCGAGTTCCTTGTCGACAACCTCCGGCCGGAAATCGTGCCAGAATTGCACCTGGTTCACGGCATACGCCGGCGTGTAGTTGGAGCCGATCCGCCCGTCGGTCGGCGGTTTGGGATTGGCGTGGTAGACGTCATCGGCGCTGGCGGCCCGTTCGGCCATGGCCGTAATCATGACGAGTAAGCATGTTCTTAGCAGAAGAAGACGAAGCCCGTGGATGCGGTTCGCTGGCATAATAATCTCCTGTCGCGGGATATGTCCTTGTTTAACGCCCAGCCGAAGGCGCCGGCTTTCTTTGCCGTGGTGGAACGCCGCGCGAGCCGGCGCCTTCGGCTGGGCGTTAAACGAACTCGCGTGCATGCCGCGAAGAACCCTACTTCCCAACGGCCTTCAATTCCGCCATCACCTCGGCCTTCCAAGCTTCGCTCGCGGCTTGCATCCGCGTCTTGACCTCGGGCAGGCTGTCGACCAGGTCTTGTTTCTCCGCCGCGTCGGCCGGGATGTCGTAGAGCTGCACGCCCTTGGGCGTTGTAATCAGCTTATAGCGATCTTCCATCCAGACAGTTTCGTTGCCGCCACGGTTGAGGAAGCCGATCGGCGCATCGCGAGTCTCACGCTGGCCGCGAATCAGCGGCAGCAGGCTAATGCCGTCGTACGTGCGGTCGGCGGGAAGTTCAATCTCCAGTGCGTCGAGAATCGTCGGGAAGTAATCGGAGGTTACACACGGTGCGGTGACCGTGCGCGGTTGTTTCAGTTCATCGGGCCAGACCAGCAAACCGGGAACGCGGATCCCACCTTCGCGAATCGAGAGCTTGTATCCGGACAGCCCGCCGTTGGAGCCGACGTGACGCGGCGAACCTTGACGCGCCGGGCCGTTGTCCGCGCAGAACCAGAGCATCGTATTGCCATCGACGCCGAGCCGCTTGAGTTCCGTGCGCAGACGCCCGACCTGCTCATCCATGGCGGTGATGCATGCGTAATAGTGTTGCGCGGGTTCCGGCTGGTCGGCAACCATCTGCCGGTATTTCGGTCCGCCGACCACGGGCGAGTGCGGTGTGTGAAACCAGATCACCGCCAGAAACGGTTGCTTTTTCTCGACCGCGCCCTGAATGAACGGCAGCGCCCGATCCATAATCACCCGGGAATCGTCGCCTCGCGTGTTCTCGGTGACCGTCTGCCCCGGGCCAACGAAGTAATCGTTCCCGTACGGCTTTTCGGGCGAATCGTCCGCCGCTTTGCGCCCCTTGATCGGGCCGGGATCGATCAGCGGATCCCAGGTGGGCACCTTCGATTCGGTCACGAAGCAAACGTCGACATCGCGCTCCCACGGCGGACAGTAATAACGCACCGGGTCGCCGCCAAACGCACCCCATCGCTTCTGATCGCCCTTGATCCTGGACAGCGTCCCGAGATGCCATTTACCAAAATGCCCGGTCGTGTAGCCGTGCTTCTTCAGCACCGTGGTAATCGGGATCTCGGTTGCTTCGAGGCGCCCCTTCATGGCGAACGTAATACCGAACCGATACGGATTGCGGCCCGTGTAGCAACTACCCCGGGTCGGCGAACACATGGCGGCGGCCGAATAGAATCGCGAGAAGGTCACGCCTTCCCGGCTCATCTGGTCGAGGTGCGGCGTCTTGAGATGGGCATGGCCGTTGTAGCCCGTGTCGCCCCAGCCTTGATCGTCGGTCATGCAAAGGATGATGTTCGGCGCGGCACTGGCCGAGGCGGCGGTCAACAGGACGGTGAGGCAGGCTGCTATGCGGAGCATGGTTTTCTTCCTTTGCATGATGTGAACATTGCCCACGGTCTGGCGACCGTGGCTACTACCGAGTTTACGGCATGGAGAGGCCGGTCACCATCGGTTCACCATTTCGAGCACCTCGGGCTGATCTTTTGGCTCGGCGGGCACCCAGAGCATGATTCCCGTGGGGTCCACCTTGGCCATGAACGGCGCGATCTCGTCGAGTTCGAGATCGACGATCACGCTTTTGCCGGCTTGCTGGATCTTTTCGATCAGCGGTATCCACTGCACGATCGGTTTGTCTGGGCCGTAACCTTGCGCCCATTGCACGGCCGCCAGATTCGGCAGCGTCAGGATCGAGTCGACGTGCCGCGCCACGCCGGGACCGTCCATGTGGAACACGTTGTGTCGGAATAGCTCGGCTTCGCGGCGAATGACCGGCATGCAAAACTGGTCGAAGTGCATGGGCGAAATATTCACCGCATAGTCGCAAGCCAAGACGTTGAAGGTCTCGAAACTGGGCAGGTTCATCCAGGTAACCGACAGTTGGTCGTGGGCCTTGAGTACGTCGTCGAAGTGACGATACACCTCCGGGTATTCGGCGAACGCCAGCTCGATCAGACGCTTGATCCGGTCGGGATGCGTTATCAGGTCGAAGCACATTTGCTCCATGCCGCGCAGGCCCATCGTGCAGTCGATGCCGGCGTACATGTCGGTGTAGCCGACCAGGAACTGCCCCTGGGCCGCCTCCAGCGCGCGGCGGGTTAGCGCCTCCACGGTGCGGAAATACTTGCCGTCCCACTGAACGTTCAGCTTGGGCAGGTTGTCGAGATCGTCAACGCACGGATGCGTCCAGGCGGTCACGTCGTCGAACACGGCGCCCTGGCCGAGCAGCAGGTTGTAGACGACGGCACTAAGGTTCGGCCAGAAGACGGGAAACGTCTCGCCGAGGAATTGTGTCCCGCCGAGGGAATCGACAAAGGCCTTTACCTGAAACGCGACGTCCAGCCAGCGCTCCTCGGCCGTCTTCCACGGCCCGGCGACGGACCGGTATCGTTCGTACTCGACGTTGTGGTGATGAAAACGCACCGGCGGCCGGTCGACGATCTTCTGCTCGTACCAGGCGTAGATCCGCGCCATGCACTCGTCGAAGTCGGGCTTGCACCGCAACTCGCGCGAGGGAAGGCTGAAAGCACCGATCGGTTTATCCATTTGAGCAAGGTCCGCGGCTATTGTGTCGCATCATTCCATCCACGATGTTAACTACCCGCCGAACTTCGCCTTCAACCGATCGGCTACGCGACCGACGTAACCGCCTTTCGCTTTGCCCGCGGCTTCCACGGCTTCGAGGTGATCGCGGGCGGCGTCGCCGATGTACTCCAGCGCGTTGGTGGCGTGGAGCACAACGCTTGAGTTGTCGTCGCTCAGTGCGTCGACGATCACCTTCACCGCATCGTCGTGGCCAAGCTTGAAGAGCGTTTCGGCCGCCGTGATGCGGACGTCGCCGACCGGATCGTCGAGCAGCTTCTCCAGCGCCTCGACCGCCGGTTTGGCGTCTTGGCCGAGCACCAGACAGCCCGTGGCGGCCCAGTAGCGGATGCCGCCGTCCGGGTCGCCCGTCATCTCGATCAGCTTCGGCAGATTGTCCGGATCGCGATCGCCGGCTGTTTCCGCCGCGGCCATCAGACGTTCCAGCGGATAGCGGCTCGGGTCGCGGACCATGTCGTGGATCGTGCCGGCGCCGGCCCGATCGATCATCATCCCCTCGGGCAGAAAGCCCGAGTCGCGGATCGCCAGCAGGTGCTCGCGGTTGGCTTGCCGCAGGCGCTGGAGAATCTCTCGATGCTCGGCGCTGTCGGCGAGATTCTTTACCTCCCAGGGATCGGCTTGCGTGTCGAAAAGTTCCTCGGCCGGCTTGGGTCGCCAGAATTGGCTTTGTGCCTCGTTGCACTTGCCTTGGAGGTAGGCCTGTTCCCAACTTCGCGTGGCCGGCATCCGCCAGAGGTACGAGAGATGTTGACCGTAGATCCGGTGCGGGTTGTAATTGCGAATGTAGCGATAACGCCCATCGGTCACGCCGCGCATCATGCCGTACCATTCGTCCATCCGTCCGCGGAAAAGATACGCATACTCGCTGGCTTCGGTCTGCTGGGGTCCGAGAAAAGGCTTGCCCTGCATGTGGTCGGGAATCTTCACGCCGGCCAGACTGAGCACCGTGGGCGCCAAGTCGACGAAGGTGACGATCCGCTCGGTTTCGGTTCCCGATTTGCCGGACGCCAAATGTTGATACTTCTTGGGAAAACGCACGATCATCGGCACGTGCGTGCCCGTGTCGAACAGATATCGCTTGCTCCGCGGCAGGATACCCCCGTGGTCGCCGTAGTAGAAGACGATCGTCTCCTCGGCCAGTCCGTCCTTCTGCAGATCGGCGAGAATCTGGCCGACTTGCTGGTCCATCCGCGTGATGATCTTGTAGTACTCGACCCAATTGCTGCGAATCTCCGGCGTGTCCGGATGATAGGGCGGCAACTCGAATTTCTCCTTGAGATACTCCGGCACGACCTTGGAGCGGTGCAACGAACTCTCGTGCGAGGTGCCGATGTTGAACACGCTGAAGAACGGTTGCCCCGGCTTGCGGTTGCTGTAATGTCCGCCGGAGATCTGATCCCAGCCGGCCTTGTCGTAGCCCGAGTGGTTGTAATCGGTCTTGCTCCGATTGGAGCAGAAGTAGCCGGCCTGGCGCAGATAATGGGGGAAGAGCTTGATGTGGTCGGGGATATCGCGGCCGCTACGCATGTGTTGGGTACCCATCGACGGCGCGTACAGACCGGTGATAATCGTACATCGGGCCGGGGCGCAGACCGGCGCATTGGCGTAGGCGTTGCGATACAAAATGCCCCGCGAGGCCATCCTGTCGAGATTCGGTGTGTTGGCAAATTTATCGCCATAGCAACCGAGAAACGGGCCGTTGTCCTCGCTGACAATCCAGAGGATATTCGGCCGGTCGACTGTTTCCGCCGCCGTGGCCAGCGCCGTCGCGAGCAGCGTTGTGGCGGCACAAAGCATCGCAAGCCAGGCGACGCAGCCGAAGCGGGTGAACGCCGGGATGAATGCGGTGAATCGGTCGCTTCGTATCATGACAGGCTCCTTCGGCGGGGCTTGGGGGCAGCCAGACAGCACACGCGGCCACTATACCACGGCCCCGCGCCACGCTCCACAACTCGGCTGATTCAGCCGCAAAAAGAGAAAGTGGCCTGGCCCGTCTTTTCACTCGCCAAGGGGCATCGTTCCATCGCGTGGAGAATGGTCGCGGCAAACTCATCTACTGGGGGGATTCTAGATGACCCTCACGCGGAAGGGCGAATTCGTTTCCATTTCTGGGGGGTTGCGGTTAATATGTACGTATTAGGGGGTCTAGGTGTACAGCTCTCATCTTTGAGGAGTCGAAGTTTGTGTCCCGCAGGCAATTCCTGGTTGGTTTGGTGGTGGTGATCTCTTGGGCCGCGTCGGCGCGGGCAGTCGTGGTGAACAACCCGAGCTTTGAAACGGATACCTTCACCGTTTGGCCTGGTTACATCAGCGGCAACGGCCCGATCACGGGTTGGACTGGGGTCGGTGGCGCCGGACTCAACCCGGCCGGCGGCAGTGGCCTGGACGACTTACCTCTCCGACCCGATCACACTGGCCGCGGGCAACCACACACTGAAGTTCGCGGGCCAGATTTCGGCGTCCGACAAGAGTTCCGCCGTCGATCTGGTACGGATCGTTCACGACCGGATTCCCGATACGTCGGCCGTGTCGATTGCGTCCGGGGCGACGCTCGATTTGTGAACAACACGGCCGAGGCCATCGGCCCGCTCAGCGGGACCGGCGGCAGCAGTGTCACACTCGGCAGCGGTGCCCTGATT
>CAYUIQ010000147.1:22598-23208 GCA_964444795.1 uncultured Planctomycetaceae bacterium | reverse complement strand
CGGTCGGAGAACCCCGCCGAGACCGTTTTGTACGATGGCCCTCCGAGGCCGTCGATGATTCCGGCCGACGGGCTGGGAAGCCCAGCGTACGGTTGACCGACGGGCTGGGAAGCCCATCGTACGGTTAGACCGACGGCCTCGGAGGGCCATCGTACAGTGTAGGAGCATCGCCCATGGTCGACTCGGAACTTAGAGCGTCGCCCACACCGGTGCTTCGTTTGGAACAGGTCGATAAGACGTTCCAGATGGGGGAGGTCACGGTCGAGGCTTTGCGCGACGTCACGCTGGACGTGTTTGCCGGCGAGTTGCTGGTCATGGTCGGACCGAGCGGATCGGGGAAGTCGACCATTCTGAACATCGCCGGCGGGCTCGACACACCCACCGCCGGCCGCGTCTGGTACGGAACCCGCGATCTGGCCACGTTTCGATCGGCCGAGTTGACTCAATATCGGCGAGACACGGTCGGGTTCGTGTTCCAGTTCTACAATCTGGTGTCGAATCTCACGGCCCGGGAAAACGTGATGGTGTCGACCGAGATCAGCCACGATCCGCTGGAGGTCGACGAAGCACTCGAATTGGTGCAACTGGAAGACCGATTGGAGCATTTCCC
>CAYUIQ010000147.1:0-22588 GCA_964444795.1 uncultured Planctomycetaceae bacterium | reverse complement strand
TGGCGAACAGCAGCGCGTGGCCATCGCCCGGGCGCTGGCGAAGAATCCGGCCTTGCTGCTCTGCGACGAACCGACCGGGGCGCTCGATTTCGGCACGGGAAAACGCGTATTGCGTTTGCTGGTCGACTTGAAGAACCGGCTTGGCAAGACGGTGATTCTGATCACGCATAACGGGGCCATCGCCCCGATCGCCGACCGGGTGATCCGGCTTCGCAGCGGGCAGGTTGTCGACGTGAAGGCCAATCCACGGCCGACCCCACCGGAGGAGATTACCTGGTGAGCGTGCTGGATCGCAAATTGCGACGCGAGCTTCGCGCCAGCGCCGGCCTGTTGACGGCCATCACGGCCATCATCGCCGTGGGGGTGGCCTGTTACGTGGCCATGGGATCGGCCTACTACAATCTCAACGAGGCCAAGCGGCGTTATTACCGGCAATGCCGGATGGCCGATTTCTCGATCGACCTGAAGAAAGTACCCACCGCCGCGCTGGCCGACGTGGCCCGGTTGCCCGAGGTGCGCCAGACCCGCCCGCGCATCCAATTCTTCGTCACCGTCGATCTCGACACCGTACCCGGACCGCTCAACGGGCAGGTGCTCTCGCTGCCCGACCGTCGCGGACCGATCGTCAACGATATCGTCCTGCGGCAGGGCGACTACTTCACCGACCGCCGAGAGAACGAGGTGATCGTCAACGAGGCGTTTGCCCAGCGTCATGGCCTGGAGCCGGGCCAGTGGATCCGCCTGGTCTTGAACAACCGCCATCAGGAGTTGTTCATCGTGGGCACCGCGATCAGCAGCGAGTTTGTCTACTTGCTGGCCCCCGGCGCGATTGTACCCGACGCGGAGCATTTCGGCATCTTCTATCTCAAACAATCGTACGCCGAGTCGGTGTTCGACTTCGACGGGGCGGCCAACCAGTTGGTCGGCCGGTTGTCGCCGGCGGCCGGCGAGGATCCGCGTGAATTTCTTCGCCGGGCCGAGACGATGCTCGCGCCGTACGGTGTCTTTTCGACCACGCCGCTTGCCGATCAGGCGTCCAATAAGTATCTGAGCCAGGAGATCGAGGGGCTGCGGACGTTTGCCTTCTTCATGCCGGCCATTTTTCTGGCCGTGGCCGCGCTGGTACTCAACGTGTTGTTGACCCGGCTGGCTCAACAGCAGCGCACCGTGGTGGGTACGCTCAAGGCATTGGGGTATTCCGATCGGCAGATCAGCGTTCACTTTCTCAAGTTCGGGCTGTCGGTCGGTTTGGCCGGCGGGGTGATCGGGTGCCTGGCCGGTTACGCCATGGCTTACGGGATGACGCTCCAATACCGCCAGTTCTTCGCCTTTCCCGAGTTGAACAACCACTTCTACCCCGGTTTGCAGGCCACGGCCGTGGCCATCAGCCTGGTATGCGCGGCGGTGGGGAGCATCCGGGGAACGCGATCCGTGTTGCGGTTGCAGCCGGCCGAGGCGATGCGCCCCAAACCGCCGAAGCAGGGCGGCGCCGTGTTCCTGGAACGCTTTCCCCGATTTTGGAAAGGGCTCAGTTCCCAGTGGCGAATGGTTCTCCGCGACGTCTTGCGGAATCGGACGCGGACGACCGCCGGAATTTTCGCCACGGCCATGGGCTCCGCCGTGCTGGTCTGCGGCTTCATGATGGCCGAGGCGACCGTCTATCTGATCGACTTCCAGTTCAAATGGATCCTGCGGAGCGATTTCGATTTGACGTTCCAAGCCGAGCGAAGCGAAGACGCCTTGGCCGAGGCGGCCCAACTGCCCGGCGTCGACCGGGCCGAACCGCAACTCAACGTGGCCTGCACGTTCATCAACGGTCCGTACCGTCACAAAGGGGGAATCACGGGTTTGGCACCCGACGCAACGCTGACCGTCCCTCGCGATCTCCAAGCCAACGCGATCCCCATCCCGCCGACCGGTTTGCTGATGAGCAGTAAGCTGGCCGACATGCTTCATCTGGAGTGCGGCGACACGGTGACGATTCGCCCGATCAAGGGACTTCGCCGCCGGCGGCAGGTGCCGGTTGTGGAGATTTCCGAGGGCTATCTGGGCACGGCCGTTTATGCCGACATCCACTATCTCAGCCGGCTCATCGACGAGGAATTGGCCGTAAGCGGCGTGCAATTGGCGACCGACGGGAATCCCGAACACGTCCGGGATCTCTACCGCCAACTGAAGAAGCTGCCCGCGCTGCAGGCCGTCAACAGCCGGACCGAGATGGTCGCGAACATGGAGAAGACGTTTCTTGAGTTCATGTGGGTGTTTATCGGATTGCTGGTGATTTTCGCGGGCATTGTTTTCTTCGCCAGTATTCTCAATGCGTCGCTGGTCAGTCTGGCCGAACGGCAGCGGGAGATCGCCACCCTGCGCGTGTTGGGATACGGCCCCTGGGAAATCGGCAGCCTGCTGCTGCGCGAGAGTATGATCGTCACGCTCACTGGGACTCTGCTGGGGATGCCCATCGGCTACTTATTGACCGTGGCGACGGCCTCGGCCTACGATACGGAGTTGTTTCGTTTTCCGGTCATTTCCTCGCCGGGCACGTGGATCTGGACCTTGGTATGGGCGGTTGTTTTCGGGCTGCTTGCCCATCTGGCCGTGCAATGGACGATTCACCGCACCGACTGGCTCGAGGCGCTGCAGGTGAAGGAATAACATAGGAGATCGCAGTGATGAAAAGAAACACGTGGATTCTTCTCGCCAGTGCGGCGGTCGGTCTGACGGTCATCGGCGTCGTGGTAGCCGGTAGTATGTCGGGAGTTCCGGTTCGCGTGGTCGAGGTTCGCTGGGATACGATCCACGAATCGGTCGACGAGCGAGGGATCACCCGGCTGCCCAGGACGTACCTGATCACCATGCCCTTCGACGGGCGAATCACGGCGATCGGCTTCCAGGAAGGCGATGCGGTTTATCCCGCGGGGGCGAAGGACCCCCAAGGCCGAGATGCCAGGCCGGTCGCGCGGGTCGTGCCGGGCGACGTGCAGTGGACCGTCGACGAGGCTGCCGCGATCGTCGGCCGACTTGAGAAGGCGATCGAAAAGAACAACGACAAGACCGTCGAGGACATCCTCCTGGCGCAAGCGAAGAAGTTCGTCGAATCGATGGGCTCCACAGTCGAGTCGGCCCAAGAGCAAGTCAAGGCCAGCGACAAGAAGCACGAGTTCTTCAAGAAGATCCTGGGCCGATTTCTGGAGACGACCAACCTCGTCTCGGAACAAGAGATCGATCGGGCCCGGCTCGACGAATTCGAAAGCTACATCGACCTCGAACAAGACAAGCTCGTGCTCCGGGCGATGCTCTCGCTTCAGGCGGCCACCGATCTGCTGCCCGACATGGTCGAGCGGTACACCGATCGCAAGGGTCTCACCGAAGCCGTGCTGCTAAAGGAAAAAGCGGAAGCCACCGCCCGGCTCGATCAGGTCGTGGAGAACCAGCGGCGCGGGACGATGTACAGCCCGGTCGAGGGGGTCGTGCTGAAACGATACGTCAGCAATGAACGGCAACTCTCCGCCGGCACCAGCTTACTGGAAATCGGAGATCTCGACGAACTCGAAGTCGAGGCCGACGTGCTCAGCCTCGACGTGGTCGACGCCCATGAGGGAGCCCGGGCCGAGATCCACGGCCCGGCGATCGGCCCCGAGCCGGTGGTGGGAAAAGTCAGCCGCGTTTACCCCGCCGGGTTCACCAAGGTCAGCTCGTTGGGCGTCGAGCAGCAGCGCGTGAAAGTGATCGTCCAGTTGGACAAGGACGATCTCGCCCGGCTCCGCCAGCAGCGAAACATGGGCGTCGGCTATCGCGTTCGCGTGCGCATCTTCACCCAAGAGAAGGAACGGGCACTGGTCGTACCCCGCTCGGCCTTGTTCCGCGACTCGCAAGGCGAGTGGCAAGTGTACATCCTGGCCGACGGCCGGCTGGCGGTTCGGGCCGTGAAGATCGGGCTGCTCAACGACGAACTGGCCGAAGTGGCCGCCGGGCTGGAGGAGGGCGATCGGGTCGTGCGCGCGCCGGAGAAACGCCTAGTGGCCGGACAACGGGCAAGCGCGCGGGAGTGAGGGCGTTACGTTCGCACGGGACCGGGGACCGATTCGATGACGTTTTCCACCGCGGCGATCAACTGGTCCACGCGGAACGGCTTGTAGAGAACGCCCAGCGGGCCCAGTTGCTTGGCCTTGATCAGCGTATGGCCCGGGTCGTAGCCGAATCCGGTCATCAGGATCAGCGGGACGGGATCGACGATCTTCTGCAGCCGGCGCATCAGTTCGCAACCGGTCGTCGAACCCAAGCGGATATCCGAGATAATGCAGTCGTATCCGCCTTCGTCCATCATGTTGCGGACCATGGAGACCGCCGATTCACTTCGCTCGACGGTCTCGACGATGCACCCGTAGCGCCAGAGCAGGTTTTGCGCGGCGACCCGCACTCCCTCGTCGGCATCGACGACCAACACTCGCCGGCCCCGCAATCCTGGCCGGTCCTCGACTGCCGCGGTGACCGGGTGGGCATGGGCCGGGGCCATCTTCTGGCCCACTTTGTGGATCATCTGCTTGATGTCGCGGGCGTTGCGCAGGATCCGCTGCAAGGGCTCGATCACCCCGTCCTTATGGCCGATGTAGTGCTCCATCAAGTCGATCGCGTCGTTGAGGATATGGTCCACCGGCAAGGCGACCGCGCTATGGATCAACTCGACGCTCTCGACCGCGGCGCTGGCCTTCTCGGCAACCAGCAGCTCCAGCGTGTTCAGCGCGGCGGCCACCTCGCGGGTGAAAATCTCCAGAAACTGCAAATCGCTTTCGGAAAATGCCCGCGCCTCGGGACTCTCCACGTTGAACGTGCCGATCACCTCGTCGTGGAGGACCAGAGGAACGGTGAGCGAGCTTTTCGCCCCGCGCGAGCCCTCGATGTAGAGAGGATCCTCGGTCGTATCTTCGCACAGATAGCTCTTACCCGTGGCCGCCACGAACCCGGTCACGCCGTTGTTTTGCGGCTGGGCCAAGAGGACGCGGTCGACGGCCTCCGGCTCCATGCCCACGACCAGCAGCGGCTCCAGGTGGCTGGTCTTGGCGTCCAGCAGGCGGATCTCCACCTGATCGAAATGCAACAGATCCTTGGTGCAGTGGAGGATATTCGATTTGAGCAGTTCGATCCGCTCCTCCACGGTCATGTTGAACAATTCCTCGGCCGTCAGATCGGCCAGTTCCATGCCCGCTTGATGGATGGCCTCGAGTTTCTGCTGCTGGAGCATCTCGGTGGTGACGTCGCGGACGTTGATGATCAGGTGGTGCGGCAGACCGTCGGCCTCATGGACCGGCGCGGCGTGGACTTGAAAATAGCGATTCTCGCTGGTGCGCAGCGTCGAACTCGTGCTCACGCCCGTGGCCAACGCCGTATGAAAGGGGCAGAAGTCGGGGCCGAGGATCTCCGGGCTGCCCAACACCGTGTAGAAATTGGCTCCGGCAACGTCTTCGCGTCCGGTCCAGTCGGCCAACCGGCCGTTGCTCCAGAGAATCGAGTTGTCGCTGTCCAAGAGAACCACCCCGTCGGGCATCCCCTCAAGAACCTGCTTGTTTTGCAGGAGCCTTCCCAGGTCCAGCGCTTGTTCGAGGTGCTGCGAGGCGACGTAGAGGGCATTGAATTGCCCGCTACGCAGTCGGGCCAACGCACGCATCGGGGTCGGCACAACGACCAATTGACTCGACTCCGCCACCCCGCCAAGCATCTCCTCCGCTTCGCGGCGCGATGCGCACAGAGCCAGGATTCTCGGTTTTTCCGAAGGTTCCGCCACGCTCTTCTCCGACACGCTCTTCTCCGACACTTCCGTCTCCGGAACGTCGCAAACCGTTCCATATAGCATTATAGGAGTGATGATTTCAGGATACAACCGCTCACCAGAAATCCCCCGCTAGATGTATGGATCGGTTCGACAGCCGATCGCGGTCCACCGCAGCTTGCCCGGAATCTCCCGTTTACTTGTCCAGGCAACCTTGCACGCCCTACATGTTCGGTCTATTCGGCAGATTCGGAAGATACCCCGGCGGACGCCGCCACACAAGGGCTCAAGGCAAATATCCAGCCCAGCGTGTACAACCGCGCCGATTTCCACCGGAAGCACGCGCGACGGTTCGGGAAACGGTCCGTGACGCTTCAGCGCCGCGGTTCCTTGGGTCGATGAACTGCAAAAGCGAACTGCAAAGGCCCCCCTGGCCTGGCCACCCGAGATACGCTTCGGGGGCCGCGAGACCAATCCGTGCGTTGTTCTTGGAGGACTAGACGATGTGGCGTGCTCTCTTTCTGGCCACCGGCATCACGCTGTGTATTGTCGGCACCGAGTGCCTGGCAATCGAGAAGGCCACGCTCAAAGATGGCAACAAGCCGGCACCGAGTACCGGGATGTTCGGTGCAGCTTCCGACCCCCCCCAGCCGAAACGGGAGATCGTGCCGCCTCAATGGGCGCCCTGGAGTCTGATTTCCACCGGTGCGGTGGTGGTCATCTACTCATTCGTGATCCCCAATCGGGTCAAAGGCGGCTAGCGGGCCCCGGCTACTCCCCACGACGAACCCGGTCGAGATACTCCCGGGCGTGTTCCTGATATTTTCGGGGAATGCGCCGTTCGGCCAGCGGGTCGGAAGATTCCCGGCCAGCCGCCTCGAGCCGCTCCTTGATCCGCTCTTCGACACTGCCCCGCACACTGGCCGTGCCCGCGGTGCCGGAGATGGTCGCCCCGCCCGGACCGGGACGCTGCGGGGCGCGGATGGGGATCGTCGACGTTTCGTGTTCTTCTTCGCCTCGGGGGCCTTGCCCCGAGCCTCGCCCCAAGCCAAACCCGGGCAGCCCCTCCTCACCGTCGCCGGAGCCAAACCCGCCCTGGCACGCGCCGCACCCCTCGCCGTCGCACTGGCCGCAGGTCATCTGGTTGCGCCCTTGCGCCAACTCGGCCATCGCGCCGTCGAGCAAATCGAGTTCTTCGAGTTGGGCTTGCAGGTCTTGCATTCCCGAGGTAAGCCGGTCCATCGCGGCAGCGGCCTCCTCGGGAGACCCCCCAGCGAGACACTCGGCGCATTGGCCCAACTGCTCGGCAAGGTCACTGAGTTGATCGTTTTGGGGAAGTTGGTCCCGCAGCTTGGCCAGTTGCTGTTCCAGCGCACTGGCCGCTTCCGACTGGCCCTGCTCTTTTAGCTGGTCGATCTGTTGCTGCAAGTCCTCGGCCGCCGTCTCCTGGGCCTGGGCCATCTTTTCCAATTGTTCGCGAAGTTGTTGGAGTTGCTCGGCCAGTTTCTTCCGCTGCTCGTCGTCGAGTCCGCTCTTTTCGAGTTTTTCCTTGAGTTTGTTCAACGACTCGACCGCCCGATTGAAGTCGCCCTGGCGGATCGCCTTGGCCAGATCGTCAGCCGGTCCCTTCTTCGGGCTGCGGAGCCGATTGAGGTACTCTTTGAGCTTCTCGGCCCCGCCGGCCTCTTCTCGCTTCTGCTGAATCTGCCGGGCGAGGTTCTTCAATTTGACCAGCCCCTGTTTCCGGTCGACGTCCGCTTTGCTCAGCTTTGCTGTTTCCTCCTCCAACATGGTGAGCAAGGCCTCGACCTCCTCAAGACCCTTCTCTTCGGCCAGCAGGCGGCCTTGGCCCATGCGCTTGCGGAGCATGCGACTGGCCTGCCTGACTTGTGGGTCGGCGGTGATCGCCTCGGGAGTCGCCTCGGCCGTGTTCTCGGTCCCGGCCGCATCGAACTGCCACACGACCACTCCGGCCAGCACGGCCGGCAGCAGCGGAAACCAGATTTGCCGCCCAAAGCGGACACGAAATCGATCGGGAACGTCCAGTCGGGCAACGCGGCCGGCAGCGTCCTCGGCCAGTGCCCGGCCGACCTCGGTCCGCAGTTCGTCGGGGCGCATCGCCAGGGTACTGGAAAGCCGCTCCTTGAGCTCGAAACGGTGATCGATTTCGATGGCCGCTTCCAAAGGGCTATGCCATCTCGCCAGACAGAAGCCGGCGGCGGTCAACAGCCCCAGCCCGATCGCCCCGCTGAGCCACATCCACGGCGATATCCCCAGCGGCCAGATTCTTCCCGCGATGATCCCGGCCAGAGCGACCACCAGCGCGGCGAAGCAGCACCACCCCGCGGCGCCGACGAACCGTTGCAGGACCAGCCGCCCCTGAGCCCGGCGTACTTGTCGATCGAGTTCCTCCACGGCAGTACCCTCCCCTTAAAGTAGCAGGCACACTGGAGTGTGCCGTCCGCCTCTCCTGGGAACCGTCCTCCGGCATTATACCCCGCCGGGCGATCCAAGGGCAGCGGGAAATGGGTGGTTATATTCCGGCCTCGTTCGTTTAGCGCCCAGCCGTTCATAACCTGAAGCGTCAGCGAGGAAACGTCTTAGCTGTCCCTCGCTTGCGTTTCGGGTTACAATGGGCTGTGAATAGCCCGGGTAATGAACAGAGCGTGGGCCACACGCAACAGGGGGAGCAGAGCCATGCGCAGGACTCTGCCGATCACCGAGAAGATCGACTTGTGACAACGTTGTGGGCTTGTGGGAGACTGCTTTGGAGTGCGAGGACTTGTCATCGCTTTCCTTTTCTGGGCGGTTTCCCATGTGAAAGCGCAAGGCATCACCAAGCCGAGGGAAAAAAGAAAGCGGCGACAAGTCGCCGCAATCCAGGGAACAAACGGCTCGCTACTTCGAAAACTCCCGCCACTCCTTTTCGATCTTCTCCCGGTCAAGCTCGCCAGCGTGGATCAACAGGCGATAGCGTAGCTCGAGGCTTTCGCCGGCCGGGATTTTCAACGGCTCGTTGAACAGGATCGCGGGGCTGAAGTAGGGCATGCCCGGCTCGACGTACCACGGCGAGGGGTGACGCGTGTTCTTCGGATGATCGAAGATGGCCAGTCCGGCCGTCTTGCCGTCGGACGTGGGACCGCCGGCGTGCAACCAGCGGGCCGGCTTGCCGTGTTCCGCCTGCTCAGCATTCGCGTCACTGCTTCGGACCTTCCAGCCGTGAGTGGTCTTGGCCATGCGCGCCGAGAACCCGGCATACCCGCCATGCCTCACGCCGCCCGGCTGGCCGGGAATGGGTGTTCGCTCCAGCAGAAGATCCTCCAACGCGACGAATTTGCTGCGCCAATCGATCCGGTAAGAACCGTCGGTTTGCGGCGGGCCGAAGTCGATCGTGCGTTGCTCGATCATCACCGGCGTTTCGCCGGGCGGGTGGAAGTAGATGTCCAGCTTGATCCGGGCCGAGCCATCGGCGCCGAGGTTCGCTTTGACTTGCAGCACCTCGGTACGGCCGGGTGAAAGACCATCCTTGCCTTCATCCCAATAGCACAGCCCGTTGATGTACTTCCACGTCAGCCAGATACCTCGATGCCACGGATGATCGGCCGGCCGGAACTCCGTCAGCGGCACCCCGTCGATCGACCCCACCGGATGCAGACACGGTTTGCCTTCGCCGGCACGATGATTCGACTGCCAGACCGGCTTGCCGTCGTGGTACAGGGCCAGCGAATCGGCCGTCCGATACCACTGATAGCCGGGCCCCTGGGGCGAGTCCGACTGGACCACCTCGATGGGCAGGCCCTCGGCCGTTTCATAAACCTCCAACTCGCGCACCGCCGGCGAGGCACCATAGTATCCGGTGATCTTGAGTTCCAGCGAGCGGCAGACCGTTTTCTCGAAGTGGACCCGCAGCTTATTGTTCGCATATTTCGCATCGCGAACGCTCTTCACCACACGGTCGTCGCAGACAACGTCGAAATCCTTTGGCGCAAAGACGTGCTGCTGGTAGCCGGTGATCCGCAGAACGGCCACGGCGGTCTCGGCCGGAAACTCCAGCCGCAACCGGTATAATGCCTGGTTGTCGGCCTCGTCCCAATAGGTATCCGGCCTACCGTCGATGGCCGCTTGATCGCCCGAGGCGGCCCCGTCCGATTCGAGTTCGTCCGGGCTCGTGGCCGTGGCCCCGAGGGCCAGATTCTTCGGTTCGGCGGCCTCGACGGGTCCCGATTCGCCCACCAGGCGACCGACGATCAGCAGGGCCACGACAAAGGGCCAAAACGAAAACAGCCTGGTGTCACTTCGCATCGCGTGGTACTCCGCGGTTGGGATGAACCGATTTCGGTGTGTCTCCGGGAAAACGACCGTATCCAAATGTACCATATTGAGGACTCCCAAGCGAATGATCGCGGGACGGTCACTCCGCTTTGCGGGAATCGGAACAGCCCCTTCAGTTGAATGGCAACTTGTCGATCACCTCATTGCCCTCGCGGGTGGTCAGCGCGCGATAGACACTCGCGTCGATCGTATCGGGGATCAACCGGACGGATCCGTCGGCCGAGAGAAAGTGAACGCCCGACGTGTGGTAGCTGCTGAACGTATGGTATTGGTCGTCGCGCGAGTTGGGGGGGTATGTGGCGATGCCCACGACGCGCGCCGGGCCGTGCGCGGCTCCCACAACCGCGCCCACCCAGGTTGACGGGGCGATTCGCGAGGATCGCTCGCCGACGACCAAGGTGTGGGACAAGCCGTCGCGTATGTCGCGGAACCGCGTCCGGCTGTTGCGGTAGAAGACGCCGTCGCCCCGGCAGTCGTCCTCCTCGCAAGCGTGATGGATGTCGACCGTGCCGAAGACGCCGATATAGTGACATGCGGCCACCTCCAGATCACCCCCGTCGTACGAATGATCGTCGTCGTGGCCATCGTCGTCGTGGCCATCATGGTCGTGCCCGTCGCCGCCGTGCAGATCGAACTTCTCCCGCTCCGGATCGGAAGGGCAGAGGTAGGTGGGAACCACCGCCACTCGAGCTTGGGCATTGTTGGGGGAAGTGATTGGCTCGTCGAAGTGGATGAGCTTGCCGTGCAACGCGGTTTGCTCCATGTAGGGGAGGATATGGGAGGCCCAGCCCCACCCGGGATGGCCGTCGGGGTCCGGCCTCCGCGTGTGTGGGTCGATGGTCGACCAACCGGCCGGAAGCTGGCCCAAGGTGTCGTGATGCATATGCAGGGCCAAACCGATTTGCTTCAAGTTGTTGCTGCATTGTGTTTTGCGGGCTGCCTCGCGGACCGTCTGCACTGCCGGCAACAGCAGGCCGATGAGAATGCCAATGATGGCAATGACCACGAGTAGTTCGACGAGTGTGAATCCCTGTTTTCGCGCAGGCATTTTCGTAAACCCCTTTCCGGAAGCTCAAGAAGGTATGGATGACGCCGCGCAGGCGCGCAGCGACATTCGTCCGAACCCACGTCACTGAGAGAGACCTACGCCGCTGTCGGAGGGGCGCGGCTGTGACGGGTCCGTGGAAGGGGGTGCGGATATCGGGTGGGCTGAAGCGGCGCGGATCGTTCGGCCAGACGCGTCGAACCGATACCGATCCGGGTCGAGACGATGAGCGGAGATTGAGAAAGAAACTGGCAAACGGGGCAGGCATCGGCGTGCGAGGTTACCCTGCCGGCATCGAAGTATGGCCGGTGGGTAGGGGGGGCGGTGTGGTGGTTATGATCCGCGCACAAACCACGGCGAGAGTGGCCATCCGAAGAGTGCGTCGCACACGATAAAACGTCGTCTTGGTGCGCAGCCCCGTCGTGGAACAACCCGCCGGCCAGCGTTGCCAGCAAGTATTGCCCCAGCAGGAGTGCGGCCAGTGATCGACGTCGCATCAGACCATTCCACGAAGTTCTTTCCGGTTCCCTAATCCCTCATAGCGATATACGCAAACCGTGTCAAGACGGTTCTGCCGTATCTCGATACCTGATGGCTCCATGACCGCCGCACGGGTGGCCTGAGGGTGGGCAATCGCGGGAAAAACACGGCAAGACACCTACCCCAAATCGGTCGCCTACAGCCCCAGACCGATGAAGCCGCCGTGCTGGTCGCTTTCGGCTTCGATGAGCCGGACGCGCTCGACGGTTCGCTGCAAATCCCCGGCGGCAATGAATCGATCGAATTCGATCCGCACGGCCTGACGAACCGTTTCGGCAAACCACTCGACCACCGGCGTGGTCAGCCAGTCGCACGTGTCGCGAACCAACTCGACACTCAGGTCGGCGCCCTCGGTCCGCTGGTCCTCGGAGTCGGTCAGAACGGTCCCCTCGAACCGGAACTGGAGCATTCCGGTTTCGTCTCGATTGGTCAGCCGGAACATGCACAGCGCGTCGTACAGATAGTAGCTGTTGTGCCGGCCGTGTTTCTCGGATGCTTGCAGCATTCGCCCACAAAGGGCCTGAAACGCCGGCGAGGCATCCAGCGGGGCATCGTTTCGAGTGATCGAGCGAAGGGGTAGGCACTCGAACGTTATTTCCACGGCCTGTGGCATGGCACAACTCCTGTTGGACACGCGTCAACGAGCGGGGTTGCCCAATTATAGGGAGTTGGCCGTTGGCAAGGGAATGGGCGAAAGGGCCGTTTTCCCTGCCCTCGCGGGATGCCTACCGGTTGCCCGGGACCTCGGGCACGTCTTCAAGCTTCGGAATCGTGATCTGGATCGGGGGGAGGCCTCCGGGAGTTTCGGGGACCGGTTCCACGCCGGGGGTGGCCCCTTCCGAGACCTCGGTCTGCTGCCACGCCAGGGAAAGCCAACCATCGGTGGAGGCGAGGTGGGTCAGCGTCAACTGGCTCTCTTTCCCCGCCCGACTCGGAAGGATCATCCCCTCGCCGACAAATTCTCTGGCGAAGATCTGCTCGAAGCGACGCTGCAGCAGATTCCGCAGGGCCTGCTCCCGGGTCGAGAGCTGTTGCGAACCATCGGCTGCAAAGCCGGGCGGGAAAACCTGCAACGGGCCCTGGCGAACGGCCTTGATGGATCCCCGGTCGCTGACCGACAGTGCGTAGACGGCCGTGACGTTCATCGCCGGGTAGCTATCCCCGCCACGTCCGTAGCGGTGGCCGCGAATCGTCAACTCGAACCGGCCCTCGGAGAACTCGATCGAAATCGGCCGCGTTTTGGAAAACGTGATCGACCAGGGCGCCGCGCCTTCGTTGTCCTGGAACGCCTCGGGCACGTACCCGAGCAACTCGCCGACCTGTTCCCGAAGCCTCTCCGCCTCCACCGTCACGCCGGCCAGGGCGGAAGCCGCCATATTGTTGACGCACGATTGGTGCATCCGAACCGTCAGATCGGCCTCGTCGTTCAGTTTCGGCGGCGCACCCGGCGCGGCCAACTGAAAGGCATCGGCCTGCAGCATCGAAACGAGCAGGTTCTTTTCGGTTGTCGCGAAATCGAGTCGCTCGGGAAACATGCCTCGCGCGACCACGGGCTTGCGTATCCGATCGACCAAGATCGAATTGGCCACGCCGATCATCTCATCGACCTGCTCATTCATCTGCCGGTTGAGCTGCCACTGGGCGTGCAAGGCGGCAATTCGCTCGGCCTCGGGTTTCTGCTTCTTGATCTTTCGGCGGGCGATCTTCTCGACGACTTTCCCCCCGCGCACCAGGCGGAGGCCGGTGATGGTCGTCTTGGTCTTCGCCCGCGATACGGCCGGAAACGAACGGACCCCCAGGGCGTCGACGTGGAGTCGTTTTCGACCGTCGAGCTGGGTGACACCGTCGCTATAGATTCGTGCCGGCCCGTTGTAGCCGATCGTCTCCGACTCGGTGGTGGCCTGAAGTCGCACTTCAATCACGGCCCGCCGGGCGTCGGAAACCAGGCTTCCTCGGGTAGTCCCCCGGGTATGGCCGGTGCCGAAAACGTTGGTCTTCAGGATGACGTCGCGAACCGGGAGCACCTCGTCGACGGGCGCCTCGATCAAGGCGCCGACCAGATCCGCCGAGACCCGGACATGGAGGTTCGGCCGGCGATAATGATGGGCGATGGCGGAGCGGATCTCCGGCGCCTGGTCCGCGCCGGCCATCCATTGCATGGCCCGACCGATCACCAGGGCTTCCTCGCTGCCCGGCGCCTCGGCATACGCCTGGAGACGATCGGCCAGCGAATCCATCAGTTGGGCGTACTTGGCCGAAAGCTCCTGATCTTCCATCGCCCGAGCCGTCAGCAGGTAGTCGTGCAATGCCCGGCGCACGTCGGAGAACCAGAGGAGTTCCAAGCCGGGATGTCCCGCGGCAAAGCGGGAATGCGCGGAATCCAACGCGCGAAGGTCGATTTCGGAATGCGGACGGACAAGTTCGCTCCGCACTTGCTCCCACTTGAGGTATTGCCGCCACTGTGGTCCGACGGTCGGATCGCGCTGGAGTCGTCGATCCAGACGATCGACGGCCCTCTGCAACTCCTCCTTGACTTGGCTAACACGCGCGGCGGTCAAGGGGACGAAATGGCTCCCCGCGGTTCGCACCGCCGCGGGCAGTTGATCCAGCGGGATCGTCATCGAGTCTTTGTCTGTTGGTTGCCCGTCACACAACGCAGACTGACCGCCGCACAAAACGGTCCCGGCGACAAGGGCGGCAATCCCGATCAATCCAAAACGCATTTCTCTAACCCTTCGTGGTGGTATCCACACCCTGCTAGCATGATTCGGGATGGCCCGATTCTTCTTGGCCCAATACGCCATGGCACGGCGGAAAACAATGGACGCACAACCGGCAAATTCACACAGTTTTATCCAGTCTATCTTTTGGGACGGTTTTTTCCAACGTCTACCTTGAATTATGCGCCATTTCGATCAGAACGAGGTGCGCATAACGGAACTATTCAATTACAGCCCGAACGAGGGGTTCGTTTTGCGGGTTGTTCGGATTCCAGCGGCGTGTTGACCTCAGGCATCGCCGGATGTTGAAAAAATACCCCTTGTTGCAAAAAAACATGCTACCTTTTCCATGGCAGAGAATGGTTCCCACCGAAAGAGTTTGGCAATGGGGCGTCGATGATGAGAGGCCCTATCAAAGGCACTCGATTGATTCTGTTGGGGCTCGCCGTTTGTTCGGTGGCCACTTGGGGCTGCCGGTCTTTCTGCATGCCGCGAATCGATCCCAGCGGTGAACACATCTTCCTGGATGAGCCCGCTCCGCTTTGCGATCCGTTTGCGGCGCCAGCGTGCCCACCGCCAGCAGCGCCAGCGTGCCCGCCGCCAGTGGACCCTTGCCGGACCGCTCCACCCCCACAGGTCCGACCGGACACTCCTCCCCCGAGATGCCGCCACACCCTTGTGCTCACCCCCCGAGAGACCGTTGCTCCGGTCGGCAGCGAGGTGGTCGTGCTGGCGGGCGTTCGCGGCGACGACAACTTCCTCCGCACGAACCAGCGCATCGAGTGGATGCTCGAGCAGCAAGGCGTGGGCTACTTCGCCGACGTCGGCAAGAACGGGTTTCTGGATTTCCTCCTGGGCGACTTCAATTTTCCGAAGAAAGTCGACAGCACGTTTGCCATCGGCAGCACCTCCAGCAGCACGTTCCGCTTGACGCGGGGAACACCGCTGCCGGGCGACGACGTCACGGTGTTGGCGGGTCAGGCGTGGATTTCGGTCGCCTCGGCCAGCGAAGGGGTCAGCTACGTGACCGCGCTGGCGCCCGGCATCAAAGGTTGGGACGGTCGCAAACGAACGGCCGCGATTCACTGGATCGACGTGCAATGGGGATTCCCACCCCCGGCGATCAACCCGGTCGGAACCCGGCATGTCTTCACCACAACCGTCTCGCGCCAAACCAATCAATCACCGTGTACCGGCTGGATTGTGCGCTACGAGATCACCGGCGGCCCGGCGGCTGGATTTTCTCCGACCGGTACACAGTCGGTCGAGATCCCGGTCGATGCTTTGGGCCAGGCCAGCGTCGAGATCTTTCAGACGGAAGCGGTTCCGGGCACCAACACAATTGCCATCCAGGTGATTCGGCCGGCCGAGCCCGGCAAGCGGCAACTGGTGATCGGTTCCGGCACGACCACTAAGACGTGGACCGCACCGCAGATCGCCGTCGCGGTAACCGGGCCGGCGTCGGCCCAGGCTGGCCAGACGATCACCTACCGGTTCGCCGTAACAAATCCGGGCGATCTGCCGGCCACCGAGGTCGTCGTCACCGACACGTTGCCCGATGGGTTGGAGCTGGTCGGCGCCGCTCCCGAAGCCGCGCGGACCGGTCGCCAACTCCAATGGTCGTTGGGGCAAGTCGGCCCGGGTGAGACTCGGTCGATCGACGTGATCTGCCGGGCGTCCGGCGCCGCCACCGTGACCCACTGCGCCGAGGTGGTGACGGCCGAAGGACTCCGAGCGAGCGATTGCGCCACGACGACCGTGACACAAGCAACCGCCGCACCGCAACCGAGTATCGACGTCACGGTCACCGGGCCGGAGCAAGTCGACGTCGGGAGTCAGGTCCAGTTCATTATCGAAGTCTTTAACCGGAGCAGCGTCCCGGTCACCGGACTGCGGGTCCGCGATTTCTTCGACAGCGGGCTCGTTCATGCCGAGAAGACCAGCCCGATCGACAACCCGATGGAGGACTTGCCGGCGGGCCAGTCGAAAAAGATCGGCGTCACGTTCCAGGCCACCCGAGCTGGAGAATTGTGCCACACGGTCGAAGTGACTGCCGATGGCGGCCTCCAGGCGACCGAGCGGCAATGCGTCAGGGCCATCGAGTCCGGAATCGGGCAACCTCCCGGCGTCGGAGCGGGCGCCGGGCAGCCAGGCGTTGGTGTACCGGCCGAACCGGCCCAGGAGCAGGGCTTGTCGATCCGGATCACCGGTCCGCGGCAGCAAAGGGTGGGTGAGAAAGCGCAGTTTGCGATCGAGATCACCAACGCCGGCAATCGGCCGCTGAGCGAGGTGCGAGTCGTCAATAGCTGCGATCCGGAGTTGGATCAATCGCGGGCCACCGAAGGCAACACGCCCGTGGGCGACGACATCGTCTGGGTCATTGACGCCATGCCCGTCGGTACGTTCGCTCGGTTGATGGTCGAGTGCAACTGCCTGAAGGAGACCACGGAGGCCTGCACTCGCGTGGTTGCCACCTCGAAGGAAGGCGTGGAAGCCCGGGACGAGGTCTGCCTGGAGATTCTTCCCGCGGGCGCTGCCCCGGTGGCGCCGGGCACCGGCGGCCTGACGCTGAGTGTTGCCGATCGGGGCGATCCGGTGGCCGAGGGCAAGGAGTTTTCTTACGATATTCGCGTAACGAACACCGGGCTGGTTGCCGACCGGCAAGTCACGCTGATCGTGACCGTTCCGCCGGAGTTGAATCCGGTACCGCTTCTGACAACCGGTCCGACGCCGGCCAACGCGGAAATCACCGGCCAGATCGTCCGATTTCCGCCGATCGACGCGATCGCACCCGGCGAAACCTTGACTTACCGTGTGCGGGTCGTGGCTCCGCTGAATCGGCCGCCGACGGTGCGCCCGCCGGGAACGGTGCGGCTGATCGCCGAAGTTTCCAGCCTGGCCCAACCCATGGCCATTCGCAGCGAAGAAGACACGACCATTACCGTTCCCACGCCGGGCGGCACCACTGCTCCCATGCCGGGCGACGCACCGCCGGCGCCGGGTGCGAGTGGTCTCCCGGCTCCCGGCGTATCGGGGCCCAGTCTCGGACGTCCGAATTCCGGCATATTGCCGCCTGCGTAGCCGATTCATCTTGCAGGATCCCTCGCGATGCCTCGCTATGTGGTGTTGGAGCATGAATGTCCCCAGGGGGTGCACTGGGATTTCATGCTTGAGGTGGACAACGTGCTGAGAACCTGGTCGCTCCCGTTTCCGCCCGACGAGCGATCGACGATGACCGCCGAAGCCCTGGCCGACCATCGCCCAGCCTATCTCGATTACGAAGGACCCGTCTCGGCAAATCGGGGATCGGTCAGCCGCTGGGACGTGGGAACCTACCGTCTCGATCGGCAGTCGGAGACGCGGTGGGAGATCGAGTTGCAGGGGGCAAAGCTGCGGGGGCGGGTACACCTTGTTCGGCTAGAAGAGCCCCCCTCGCAGTGGCGGTTCGTGTTTTCTCCGACCGGCAAGTGACCGCGGTACGCTGAATAATCCGCGCTGCCGCGGACCGCATCTCGGTCCCGCGGCTCGGACGGCTTGCCAAACGGCGTGCCAGAGCCGACACTAGATAGAGTGCGGATTCGGCCGAAACCACAGGAATACCAACATGAGTCGTTCACTCGATCCGACCTCCCCGGGGCCTCCCGACTGGGACGCCCTCTATCGTTGCGGGACCCCGCCTTGGGAAACGGGTCGTCCGGCGGGCGAGTTGGTTCGCGTGATCGACGAAGGACTTGTGCGACCCTGCCAGATGCTGGAGATGGGTTGCGGCAGCGGTGCCGACGCCGCGTTCTTGGCCCGGCGGGGATTTGAGATCACGGCCGTCGAGTCCGCCCCCATCGCCCTGGAAAGAGCCCGGCTACACGCCGAGCAAGAAGAGGCCCAGGTCCGCTTCGTTTTGGGCGACGTTTTCGACTTCGCCAAGAACGCCGGTTCGTTCGATTTCATTTACGACGCGGGGTTCTATCACTGCGTTCGACGTTGGGATCTGGACCGACTGCTCGATGTGCTCTGGCGAGTGACCCGGCCCGGTTCGTTGTACTTGACGCTTGCCGGCAGCACGGAAGAGACCGGCGAAGGAGGCCCGCCCCGGGTTTCCGAGCAAGAGATCCGAGGCGAACTGGGCCGTTTGCTCGAGTTTGTTCATCTGCGACCCTTTCGGTTCGAAAGTCCCGATCGCCCGGAAGGCTACTTGGGCTGGTCGTGCCTGCTGAAGCGCCCGACCGGCAAGACGTAAGCACTTGAAATCGAAGGAGAGAGACATGCTGCGACTGGCCATGGTGTTGATGGGGTTGCTGGTGGGACCGCTGCTGATCGGTTGCGGTCCGTCGAGTTCGTCGGAGGAGTCCAGCGGTTCGCCCAAGGGCAAAAAAACGGGCGAAGACGTCCGGGCCCCCGCACCGCCGGTCGTGGCAGAACCCGAGGAACCCTGGGATGAAATGGCCCCCGCGCCCGAACCACCGGAAAATGTCGACGCCGGGAAAGTCGGCGGCGCCGTGTTGGGCGCCCTGTTCCGCACCGGTGAGACGGCGGCCGGAGGCGTCCCTTTGCCCGGGATCGGTGGCAAAGTCGAGGAGAAGACTGGCGAGGCCAAGGGCGAAGCCAAGGAAGATTTCAAGATAGAATAGGAAACGGAGATCGACTTCTCGTCGTCCGGCCAGACAATGTGGGTCCTCAGGGGCATCCGCTTGTCAGCCGGTCTCCGGCGGATCGTCGAAGAAATCGACGATTCCCGTCTCCAGCGAATACTCGGCACATACGACGAGGAGCCCGTCGCTTTCGATCAATGGCTTGAGGACCTGCGACTCGTGTCGCAGATGATCGGCCGACGCGCGGATGTTCGCCCGAACGGCGTGCCCCACGAGCGTCTTCGGGTCCTCCCGGAGGTGTGTCTGGAGCAACGCTTCCACGGACGGCCGGATGCGGTCGATGACCGAACGGAGATTTGGCGAGCGGATTTCCGTCCCGCACTCAATTTCTTCCAGGGTGGCCAGAACGGCCCCACACATGGAGTGGCCCAAGACCACGATCAGCCTTGTGCCCAAGTGCTCGGCCGCATACTCGATGCTGCCGAGTTGCGTTGGAGCGACGATATTGCCGGCCACGCGGACGACAAACAGGTCGCCCAGGCCCTGGTCGAAGATAATTTCCGCCGGCACGCGCGAGTCGGAACATCCGAGAACAACGGCCAGCGGCTCCTGGCCCGCCAACAACTCGCCACCGCGTGTCTGGCTAGTGAGTGCGCTGCGATCTCGGACGCCCGAGACGAAGCGACGATTCCCCTCTCGCAGGTACTGGAGTGCTTCTATCGCTGAGATCATCGATACTGGTCCTCGTCCCGATTGCGAATAATATCACTCGCCGGGCAGCGATGAGGGACAGAGCCTCGTTGAACTGGGCCGCCGAGTGTGGGGTAGTGTATCAAAACGCACCCGGGAAGGGTAGCGTTTCCGGGGGAAGGGGTGACCGATGACTCACCCCGGTTTTCCTGCCCATTGCCCACACTGCGGTGGCAAAACGCTTGCAATATGCCCCCCCCCTGCCGTACAATGGAAATAGTAGAGCAAATCAAGCACCGGCTGGGCAGCAAACACTTCTCTTGGGGGATGGCCAATGACCGGGATTGGCTGGTTCCTGATAATCGTCGCCATCATTGTCGCCGGCGTGTTGTCGCGCGTCTGGCGACCACTGCGCCGCCGAGTCGGCCAGCACCGTCTGGCCGACGCCCAACGGCTCTTCCATCTCCAGCGCGAACGGCTGGAGGCCAAGTTTGTCGAGCTGGCCACCGGGCCTTCCCATCCCGTGACCGCCGACTGGATCGATTGTGATTTCGACGACGGGGTGGCCTACGTTCGCAGTCGGCAAACCGGGCGGCTCTCGGCGTTTGTGGCGGTGACCGCCCTGGCCGACCAACCTCGGCATTCGCTCTCCCCGCAGGCTGAGCGACCAGGCAATCTGCGCGACGCCACGGCGGTGTTCTTCTTCGACGGCCAATGCTGGGACACCGAAGGCCGGCTGGTGATCAATCTCCGGCCCGCCGAAGTCATCCGCTTTTATCGCGACGATCTGGAAGTCGTCGGCCGCGAACGGGCCGGACGCGCCGGGCGAAATACGCCCGCGTGAAAGGTTAACCGCTCCTGCGCGGCACCGTCTTCAGCCCGTAAAACGGATCGTCGTTGGCCTTGATCCAGCGGTCCAATTCGGCGGCCAGTTCGCGCTGGGACTTTCGCCGCGCCGGATCGCCGGCCAGATTGACCAGCTCGCGGGGGTCGTTTTCCAGGTCGTAAAGTTCCTCGCCGTGGTCGATGTACTTCATGTACTTCAGCCCCGCGGTGCGGATCATGCGGATCGGGTTGACCCAACGCTGCTTACCGTGATATTGGCCAATGACAAACTCGCGGCGCGGCACCTCGGCGGCTGCTGTCAACAGGGGTCGAAGCGAGAGGCCGTCGGTGGCGATCGGGTCCAAGCCGGCGAACTCGCGGATCGTGGGCACTAGATCGACGTTGACCGTGTCGTAATCGGTAATCCGCCCCCGCCGCTTGCCGCCGTGTGTGCCCGGCACGCGAATCATCAGGGGCACGCGGACCATCTGCTCGTACATGAACGGCCCTTTGAACACCAGCCGGTGGTGAGTGTCCATGTCGCCGTGATCGGAGCCGATGATGATGATCGTGTCTTCCCACAGCCCGGCCGCGCGAAGGGCCTCCAGCACCTGCCCCATCTGACGGTCGACGAGGCGAACCTTCTGGCGATAGAAATCGTGATACGCTTCCCATACGTCCTGGGCCGCGCCGTGGATGAATTTGCCCTGGTCGTCGGTCATAAACTGCCGGTGGACCGCCGGTTTGTCGGCAAACGTCTCTTCGTGCCACGACTTGGGCAGGCGGATGTTCGGCACCGCCGGCTTGTCCCGCCCGGGGCGAAAATGGTAGATGTCGTGCGGATCGGTATACGAAACGACCATCGCAAACGGCCCTTGCCCAGCGCGGTCCGATTGCAGGAACTCGACACTTCGCGCGGTGGTTTGCTCGTCATTGGCACGCGTGTTCTGTTCGTCCCAACCGGCGTTGCCCCGCGGATCGTTGCCCAAGTGCCACTTGCCGTGGTAGGCCGTATGGTAACCGGCCTCCTGTAGCATGGCCCCGATCGTCTTGGCCGTCAGCTTGTCGCCGCCGGTGGCTCCGACGTTGCCCATCACGCCCGTCTTGCTCGGATACAGACCCGTAAGCATCGACGACCGGCTAGGCGAACACTGGGGCGTCGTGCAGAAAGCCCGATCGAAGAGCGCGGCGTCGGCGGCAAAGCGGTCGAGGTTGGGCGTATCGAAGAACGGGTCCTGACAACCCAATGCTTGCCAGTGCTGCTGGTCGGACATCAGGTAGAGGAAGTTGGGCCGCCGCGGCTTCTTGTCGCGTCGTGCGGCCTGAAGCGACATCGGCGCGACCATCGCACCGGCCGTACCCAAGGCCGCACGTTGGACGAACTCGCGTCGGGAGATTCTGTGCCCGTTCATGCTCGTCCGACCCGCCGCTTGCCACGGTTGCGGCGGAAGCCGACAAACGCCGCGATCCCCAGTCCGAACAACGCGAGCGTCGAGGGCTCGGGCACGGCGGCCGTCGTCGTCAGGGCGTTGGCTGCTGCCCAACGACCGGGCTGCCCACCGCCGTTGTTGGTTGGGGCGGCCAGCGTGTCGCCGGCGGCGAAACGGGGCTCCATCAGCGTGACGCCGTTGTCGCCCGAGAAGGGCACGTTGCTGAACCCGGTTTCCCCGTCCAGAAACCATTCGATACCGCCGCCCACCAAGGCACCGACGAGATATTCGGTGTTAGCCTCCAGTAGGATGGGGCCTCCGGCGATCGGTGTGTATCGCCAGCCACCGTCTTCGGGGTCGGTGCTGCTGACGGAGGCCGACGCCAGCAGCGAGCTACCGTCGGCGGTCCACAGCCCGACGTCGATGGGACCGGCGAAGAACCCGTCGTCATCGGCGAAACCGGTCAAACCGTCGGCGCCGTCGGGGTCTTGCGTGTCGACCGCCGCGTCGGCGTCCATCGCGCCGAGATGCGTGAGCAGACGGTCTTCAGCCCCGACGCGGAACAGCGAGCCGATGGTGTACGGTCCGTCCGCTCTGGCCCGAATGGCACTTCCATAGTCCAGGTAACGACTTACGGCGACGACCGATTTCGC
>CAYUIQ010000146.1:0-23304 GCA_964444795.1 uncultured Planctomycetaceae bacterium | reverse complement strand
GTTTCGAGTTTTTTCATGCAATTAACGTGAAGGGGTCGCTTCGTTAAGGACTAGAAGTATTTCGTGATCCCCGGCTTGGGCAACGGATAATTGCCCGTGGCGTCGGGCAGCACGGGGGCTTCCATGTCGAGCGTTACGTCGGCCGGCGCGGGATCGAACTCGAAGTCGGCGGCCATCATCTGGTCCCAAGTGACCGGCTTGCCCGTGTAACAGGCGATCTGACCCATGATGGCCATGTAGGTGCTGTCGATCATTGTGTCGGCATGGTTGACCGGCTTGTCGTCGCGGATCGAGCCGATGAGAATCTTTTGCTCCTCGGCGTGGGGGTCGTTTCGGGGACCATCGTAGCGCCAGTTGGTCTCGCCGTCGATCCGGCAGGCGGTCCAGTTGCAGACGCCCTTGGTGCCCATGATGATGTCGTCCCACTTGGAGTAACAGCCCACCTGCGTGCGACACATGGCGTAAACCCGGGCCCCGCTGGCCAGTTCGTAAACGACCGTGTCGTGGTCGTACATGTCGCCGTAGACTTCACCGTACGAAGCGGAACGTCCGCCCAGGCCGAAGCACCACGTCGGGTTCTCCTCGCGAAGCACCCATCGCATGCGGTCGAGATTGTGGATCAGCGACTGCGTCACGTCGTCGCCCGAGAGCCAGCGGAAGTGGTACCAGTTGGAAAACTGATACTCGATCTCGCTGAGGTTCGGGTCGCGACGGACAACACGGTACGGAGCGCGAAGGAACATCGACTGGATGGCCACGATGTCGCCGATCGCTCCTTCGTGGATCATCCGGGTCTGTTCCTGGTAGGGCAACGAGTAGCGGCTTTCATGGCCGGAGACCAGCGAGAGGTTCTTCGCCTTGGCCGCGTCGCAAGCCCGCTTGAGGCGATGACAGCCGGCCGGATCGATGGCGTGCGGCTTTTCGATGAAGACGTGTTTACCGGCGGCGATCGCCTTCTCGGCGTAATAGGAATGATACTTCGAGGCACAAGCGATCAGGATCGCGTCGCTGGCCTCGATCACCGCCTGGTAACCGTCGAGGCCGTAGCGGCAAGTCTCGTCGGTGGCGACGAACTGGTCGGGGAAATTCTTCTTGAAGTAATCTCGCTTGGCCGCCATCCGATTCTCGAACACATCGACCATGCCGGCGAGCTTAACGTCCTTGCCTTGTCGCAGTGCCGCTCCGGCCGCTCCGCTACAACGTCCGCCGCAACCGATCATACCGATGCGGATCTCCTCCGGGCCGGCCGCATGGGCCGAGCGAGCCAGCGAAAGTCCGCCGATGGTCGCCGCGCCGGCCGCCGCCGTGCGTTGGATGAAGTCGCGACGGGATGAGGTTTGGGGTGGGTTTGTTTGAGGCATGGATTTGTCCTTATGGTGGGATTCGCAAACGCCGGGCACAAGTGCCGGGGCTAAACGGTTGGCTCGTACGATGGCCCTCCGAGGCCGTCGCGAACACTGCTTCCCGACGGCCTCGGAGGGCCATCGTACTTAGAAAAACAGAAACACCGACCAGATCCACATGTTACCCATTGCGTCGATCCGTTGCCATATATCTCGGCAAATTGTCTCGTCGCCGCGGATTCGGGGTAGTGTCGGGCGAAATTCCGACCACGGGACACACGTCCCCGGTGGCCGTGTGCCGCCATCGGTGGCAACGAAATCGCCCGGGCGTCCATCTTCGGGGCTCGGACGAGGTCCGCCGGTGGCCAACTCGGCGTGACCGCGGGAGTAGCCGCCGTAGTCTAATGTGGCCTGGGTCATCGCACGAATGTTTTCCACCGTGGCATCATTCTGGATAATCGCATTGGCGTCCATGATATACCCGCCGTCGCGACCGACGCCTTCGATGACCTTCCGGCAACATGCTCGTATCTCTTCTTCGGTGCCGCGAGCCAGCAGCACGTTAGGCACGCCGCCGCTTAAACAGAACTTCTCGCCCAACTCGCCGTGGACCTTGAAAATATCGCCCTGGTCGACGTGGTAAACGATGCTCCGGTCGGGCAGTTCGGCGAATGCCTTCAGGTGATGATCCCAATTGCCCTCGGCGTAGAAGAGCGTTTGGTTGCCGTTGGCCCAGAGCTCCTGCACGATCGGCTTGAGCGTCGGCCAGAAGAGATGGTCGAACTGGTCGAAGGAGATAAACGGCACACAGCCGCGGTGCATCCAGAAGCCCAACGGGACGTTCTTATTCGGATCGGCGGTGGCCAGGGCGAAATGAGTGAGATGGGGCATGAGCGCCTCGCAGGCGGCCAGCACCTTTTGCGGTCGCTCGTGCAAATCCTCGACCAGCCCGAGATAGCCGCGGAGCTTGTCGGCGAGCATGTCCAGCGGCGCGCGCAGCATCCCGGCGATTGCCGAAACCGTACCCGACTCGGTCCGCAACTGCTGTTCCTGGCGGCCCAAATCGCCGACGAACTGCATCATGGCCATGGTGAACTTGACCAACGCCAGATTGTTCGCCGCTGTAACCGGCTCGCCCATCGGACTCAACGGCCGGGCGACCCGCGGAAGCCACACTTCCAGCAGGTAGCCGGTCGGATCGTCGATCAGGTGGTCGTACTCATCGGCCTTCATATACGCCCGCTCGGGCGGCGGCTCGCGATACTGATGGCCCACGTCCGGCGGCAGGTCGATGCCGGGAATCGCGTAATAATCGAGATCCAGGGCCTGGAGCATCCCGGTCCAGGTGGCGACCATGTCGGGCACGACGGCGTCCCAATCGAAGTCGGCCGCACACCGCCTCGCCGCGGCCAGTGCCTTGGGGTAGTCGTGCGCCAGTTCCTGACACGTATAGCCCGCGTATCGACCCGTCCACTCGGCCACGAACGGCCGAATCGGCACGCGATCGGGCTGCTCGTTTCGCATCGCCGTGGTGTATCGGGCGAGGCGTTGTTGGTAGAGGTTTTCGGTGGTGGTCATGGCGGGGTCGTTCTCACGTCACATGGGGCCGATTAACCCGGGCACTTGTGCCTGGCGTTTCTCGCGATGCGGGCTTCCGATTGACGGTTCCGTGGATCGCGATTCAGTATAGCATCCGATCCTTCTCGTTGTCACGCACGCCCGGGCGCTTCGCGTCCCCTGACCTCGTTTAGCGCCCAGCCGAAGGCGCCGGCTCATGCAACGTCGCAACACCCAAGGAGCCGGCGCCTTCGGCTGGGCGTTAAACGAAGACGCGCCAGGCGGCGCTTTGCATCGACAATCGCCCCCCTACTCCCCCGCGGAACCCACCGGAATCAGCTTCAACTGCGTAACCTGAAACATCGCGTGCGAGCCCAGCAGCAGATTGGGCGAGTTCTTCATCGACCGGATTGGCGCCAGCCACGGAGCGTCTTCGTACCCTATCCGGTTGGAAGGTCCTTGCCAGCCGCCGAGTTCCTTGTCGCCGAGAAACAGTTTGAAGCCGGATGGGCGGACGGAGCAGGTGATCTTTACCGGTTGGCCGCGAACCAGGAGTCTTCCTTCATGAAGCGTGAGATCGCCGTCGATGAGGCTGGCCGTGGTCGACTCCCCGTTGTGGCTGTCCAACGTGATGCAAAACCGGCGTCCGTCGAGCACGGGGAATAGGACAAACGCGTTGGTGCCGCCTAGCCGCCGGATCACGATCTCGATGTCGTACGCCGCCGGAAGCGTATGGGGGACCTTGAGAAACGCCCCGAACTCATCAGGGGTACTCAGCCCACTTGAAGTGAGTTGCCATTTGCCGGCCATCGCGTGCGTTTTCGGATTCACCAGTCGCAGCAGGTCAACAGCAGCCGGCGCTGGTGCTCGCTCCCAACGGTACGGTCGCTTGCCGTCGACGAGCATGTCGATGACGGTGGCCGTTTCGGCGGCAATCGTGTAGTTCTTCTGGCTGCCGTCTTGATAGAACAGCCGAACGGTGTTGCCCGCGCGAACCCAACGGCCCGTCGTCCGCTCGCCGCGGACCGTGTTGGTGACGGTCAGGCCGCCGCCATTCTGAAAATCAAGAATCCGCCAGGCTTTCCCCTTGTCGTCTCCGTATTGTATTCGCTCGGTCCATCGCCCGGTCATTCCGGGGGCAGAAGGCACCGGGCGAATGACGTGTTCCGGCGGTCGCTCGGGCCGACTCACATGGGCCACCGGGTCGGCTTCGGAAGGCACTTGATCGAGTCGCTTCGCCACCCGGTCTTGGACCAACCCATCGAGTCCCGGCATCGCGCGGCGATACCAGTATCCGGCCCGACGCTGAAGCTGCGTCTTTGCCATGCCTTCGGCGGCCTGTGCCAGGTCCCACCAACCGTCGCCCAAGGCCATTTGCCCGCTGGCACCGGAGATACCGCCGAGTTCCTTTGCCGCCAACTGCTTCAACGGCGAGTCGCTGCCCGTGGCCAACATCGGCAGGCCACGGATCCAGTCGCCTTTGAAAAAGCAGTGGTACTTACCCACGGCAAGCTTCGCTGCTGAGTTGGCGGAGTCGGACTTCAAGATCAACAGAGCGTTCTGAATTTCCGCGTATGCCGCGGCAATCTCCGCGATCTGCTGGTTCCGCAAATTGGCCTGTTTGATCAGTTCGTAATCTTTCCCCTTTCGAGCATTCTCCAGGGCCATCGCCCCGAGATACCCGGCGGCGGCGAAGTCGTCCCGTTCGACGGCCTCGTCGATCAGCGTCAGTGCATGTTCGGCGACCGCGCCGAAGTGCTTCTGCAATCGGACCGTTTTGGCGGCCCGGGCGAGCGTGTTCCCTTTAAGGCGATAGGCATCCACGTTGTAACGTGCCGCCATTGCGTCGATGGCCCGGATGGCGAGCGCGGCGTCGCCCACTCCGGCAGCCATGTCGCGCGCGACTTCGAGCAACACGTAGCGGTTGGTGGTGTCGGTCGCCTCAGTTGCCTTTTGCAGCAGAGCCGTCGCCAACGCCTGTTTCTGGGGCGAGGTCCGGGCCGCTTCCCACTGCGCGGCGAAAACTTCCTTGACCAGCTCGAGGGCTTTGGCTTGCGCGGCTTCGGAGGGAACGGAAGCCTTGTTCTGTCCCCACGAGGTGTTGGACGTCGCGAGAATCACCGCCAGCAAGACGGCATAACGGGAGAGGAAACGACGTCGCTTGTTAGTCATCTCGACTCTCAACAAAATGAAGGCTGCAATTGGTGGGAACTGGCAGACGAGCCCATTCTACACTCCCGACGGTCCACTGCTCAACGCGCTCGCAGGTCTCTTCTTCCTTACTCGGCAGCGGCAACCCCCCGGCAGAGCCAGGGGCTTAACTCAATCGAGCCCATCGAGCCACGCATCCAACTTGTCGTAATACGACGGCGGCTGCCCGTCGTTGTGCCGGCGATCGGGGAAACTGATGAACTGCTTGGGCTCGTTGGCCGCGTTGAAGAGACGGCAGCCGAGTTCGTAGGGAACCATCTCGTCGGCTTCTCCGTGGCTTTGCAGCAACGGGCCGCTGTAGCCGGCGATCTTCGAAAGCGAGTCGAACCGGTTGCGCATGATCCAGCGAACGGGCAACCAGGGATAGTAGGAGGCGCCCACGTCGGGCAGCGCGGTGAACGTGCTTTCGAGAATCAACCCCCGGGCGCCATCGGCCGCGGCCAGATCGACGGCCACTCCGCCGCCCAACGAACGGCCCATCAGCACAATCTCCGTTTCGTCGATACCCCCCCGATCGGCCAACCACGCCCGAGCCGCCCGCGCGTCGGCCAAAACGCCCTTCTCGTTGGGGCTCCCCTCGCTGCGCCCGTAGCCTCGATAGTCGAAAATCATGACCGACACGCCCAACTCGTTGTGCAGCCGACGGAGCAGCATCTCGCGATGGGCAAGATGACCGGCGTTGCCGTGGCAGTACAAGACGACCGCCCGGGGATCTTCGTGCGGAACGTACCAGCCGTTAATCCTCGTACCGTCGGCCGAGGTGAACCAAGCGTCGACACAAGGAAAGCCGGCCGGTTCGGCAAACTCGTGGGGATGTTTCGTGGCGGGAAAGACCAGCCGGTTCTCCAGGCACGCCATCGCCACGAGAAGTCCCACGTAGACCAGCAGCGGTAGGCGGACGACACGCCACGCTCGGCCGGTCCAGCGGCGCCATTGCGGGGAAACCGGCGGGGGCGACGCGTCGGGGGTGAGAGAATCGGATTCCATGAAGGACTATTATGGGACGCCGGGGCGCAAAAAACAACAACCTCGCGCCGCTGGGGGCAAGCACGAGGTTGTCAAGCGCAGAGTTTCGCGAACATCCCGGCGGGCGACGATCAATCCGGGTAGCCGTAGTTGGGGTTGTTGTGGTCGAAATCGGCGTCCGTATATCCGTTGTTGAGCTTCAAGTTGGTGTAGGTATATTGTTCAATCAGTTGCGGCGCTCCGCCGGGCTTCTTCGGCCAGTCGTACGCTTCGTACCGGATGGGCAGGTTCAGTTCGTCGTCGACGAAGATCCTGGCGACGTGAAAGAGGAAGTTGCTCCGGGGAACCGGATGCGTGACCTGGATGCACGTGCATACGCGGTCGTTGACCTTGGCCCCCTTGTAGAAATTCACCTCGCATTCGCCGTACTTCATGTCGCGGTTGCCGATTTCAATCAGCCGCGTCACGAGGTTCAAGATACCGATCTCGGTGATCGGATAACGCTGCCCTCGCATGGCCAGATTTCCGGTCGGATCGAGCTGGACGGTTCCGAAGAGGTTCTTGCGGATTCCCGTCTCGTGGGCCACCAGCTTGCCGTCGTTCTGCCCGTCGACGAAGATGACCTCGCGGCCCTTGAGGTTGTCCGGCTTGAGAAAGTACATGTAGACGCTCAGCGGCCGGTGGCGTATCTTGACGAACAGGTATTGCTCTTCGCCGAGGACGCCCTCGACGCGTTCCCGCTTGACCAGGACGGCACTATAGTCGTCGATCTGCCGCAGAGTGGTCAAACCCCGGTGAGCCCAGTCCACGGCAGGCTTCAGCGGATGCTGGGGGGCCTGTCGCGCAACCGGCTGTTGCGGGGGTGTCGCCGGTCGCTCGGCCATCCGATAGGCCGACGGAGGATACCCCTGCTGGGGAGAGCGGGCAGGCCCGCCTCCGCGCGGCACTTGAGCAGTGGCAGTGGAAACGTAAAGAAAGCTGACCGCCAATGCGGCAAGCCATGGGCGATGGACATCAGAACCACGAGCAATCATCTGTGACACTCCTTGTCGGGAACCAGGCCGACGACGTACAATCTGAAGCCACCGTCGGGGGTAAATTGCCGGGTCGTCATCCGTTCGCGAGCAGCCCCGGGCAGACCGCGCAATCCGTTGCGACGACTTCCACCAGCCTGTTGGTGGTTATCGAGTCCTGGGTATCGGCACAATCACAATGTTTGGCACCGTGTGGGGAGTCTCGCTAACCGGCAACCTTTGACTGACTGGACCAAGTTATCATAGTTCATCCCCGTTCGATCCGCCAACCGCCAAGGAGAGTCCGCTCATGACCGCGATCCCAATAGACGTCGCCCGTATTCTTTCCATCCCGTTCGAGGAAAACGCGTATATCATGCGACTGCCCGACCGCGCCGACTGCCTGGTCGTCGACCCCGGGTTGGAACCGCGGAAGATCATCGCCCATATCGAAGGATACGAGTTGGAGCCGGCGGCGATTCTCAATACGCACGGCCACAGCGACCACATCGGCGGCAACGGGGCCATCAAGGATCGCTGGCCGCAATGTCCGATCGTCATCGGCGCCGGCGACGCGGCAAAGCTCACCGATCCCGGGCAGAACCTATCGACCCTGTTCGGAGCCCATTTGGTGAGCCCTCCGGCCGATGTCACGGTCGACGACGGCGATACCTACGAAGCCGCCGGGATCGAGTTGCGCGTGCTGGCAATTCCCGGCCACTCGATCGGCCATGTGGTTTACTTGTGCCAGTCCCACGACCCGCCGCTAGCGCTGGTCGGCGACGTGATCTTCGCCGGCGGCGTCGGCCGGACCGATTTCCCCGACGGCAATACGCAAGATCTCCTCGACGGCATTCGCAACAAGATCTACACACTGCCCGACGAAACCATATTGCTCTCCGGCCACGGCCCCGCGACGACCGTGGGCGAAGAGAAGCGGACCAATCCGTTCGTCAGCGGGTCGTCGGACTGAGGGCAAACCGCCACACCGCCGCCGTGGCACGGCGTTGCGTTTCCGTGCTGATTGGACGATTCGTGGCCATTGGGAGCCACCTGAAAACCACCCCCGCCACGGTTCATTCACACCGGCATACAATACAGTACTATTGGGTGGATGGCTGCAATCGACGGCAGTGTCGAGCTATCGGCCGTCGGCGGTATGGTGCCCGTACCTATTTCCCGTTTCCCCCATTTCTCCTTGCCATCGGACTTAGGCCCCCTGCCCTGCCCCCCCCTGCGGAGTATTATTTGTGTTGATTTAGTTCCGTCTCGTCTGAGCCCATGGAACGGCTGTCCGGGCAGACGTATAATGGAAGGGCACGGACGGACGCGCTGGCACAATAGGAGTAATCCCAACCCCCGCACATCTACCGGATTTGCCTCCCAATGAAACGCAAGAAAGTCGACGACAGCTATCGGCTACTCGGTGCGAAGTACCTTCGCAAACAGGCAAAGCAATTGGCCGGACAACTCGACGGCGTTTGTCGGGGCGAAGACATCGAATACATCCATCGCGCCCGAGTCGCTTCACGCCGGCTTCGCGCGGCGCTGCCGATGTTCAAGGACTGTTTCGCCGACCGAAAGACGAAGAACTGGCGCAAGGAGATCCGGCGGCTGACCGACGGGCTGGGGGAAGCTCGTGACAAGGACGTGCAATGCGAATTTCTCTGTGGTGCGTTGGCCGAATTGGACCAACCGGCTTGCTTCCCCGGCATTGCCCGGCTGTTGACCCAGATCGAAGCCCAACGAGAAACCGTGCAACCCAAGGTGGTTCGCACCGTCGAGCGTCTTCGGAAAGGCGGCGTGGTCGACGACATGCTGGAGGCGACCAAGGAGGTCGTTTCCGACGCGGCGGCGAGTAAGACGGGAGTGCAAAGCCCGGTCTCCTTCCGCCGGGCGAAGAAAGCCATTCTTCAGCGTTTGGATGAAGTACTGCCGTACCAGGAGAGCTTGGCGCGGGCGGAAGACTACCAGCAGCACCACGCCATGCGGATCGCGGTGAAGCGACTTCGCTACACCATGGAGTTGACCCGGGACGTTTACGACGGCCAATTGAACGAATCGGTCTCCGCGGTGAAGACCGTCCAGTCGTTTCTGGGCGATATTCACGACTGTGACGTTTGGCAAGAGGACTTGGCTGTCTTCGCCAAAGAAGAGCGAAACCGTCGGCTGGCCTACTTCGATCATGAGGAAGCAACCGTCCGATTGCAGATTGGCATCGACTACCTTCGCGACGAACGGCGCCAGTCGCGCCAGCGCCTGTTTGTCGAATTGGGGCAGTATTGGGGCGAGTTGGCGCGGCAAGGGATGTGGGAGAGCCTCACCCGAACGGTAAAGGCCCCGTTACAGAAACCACGCCCCGCCGCTTCGCCGGAACCGCGGCCGGTTACCGCTCTGAAGCCCGATGTCGCCTCTCTCCCCAAGACCAACGGGTCCGGCGATCCGGAGAGGGCCACTCCCGCGCCGGCCATCGCCGCGCCGGAATCCCCAGTGCGGGGCAGCGCTTCGGCGACGTGACATTCCAACACGGCAGCGGCGCGACGACCAAGCGGGGACCCCGGCAGAGTGGTTGATTGATGAAAGTGGCTCTCCTTGGCGACGTCCACGCAAACCTCCCCGCCCTCCAGTCCGTCCTTTCCGAATCCCACGAGTGGGGGGCCGACGCCGTGTGGAATCTGGGCGATTTTCTCGGCTACGGGCCGTTTCCCGACGAAGTCGTCGCCCGGCTCCGAACCGAACCATGCATCAGCATTATCGGAAACTACGATCGGAAAGTGATCGAGTTTCCGCGAAAGAAAGAGAAATGGCGGCGGACGAAACAGCCGCGGAAATACGAGGCGTTTCGCTGGGCTCATCAGAAGCTATCCGCCGAGAACCGGTGTTATCTGGAGTCGCTGCCGGACCAGCGGATGATCGACGCGGAAGGGTTGCGCATCCGGCTTACGCACGGCAGTCCCGATTCGATCAGCGAGCATCTCACCCCGGACACACCGGCGGCGCGGCTGGAGGAACTGGCGCTGGCGGCCGGCGCCAACGTCATCGCCTGCGGCCATTCCCACGTACCTTTCGCGCGGCAAAGCGGCGCGGTTTGGTTTGTCAATCCGGGCAGCGTCGGGCGTCCCGAGGGGGGCGATCCCAGAGCCGGCTACGCGCAATTGGAGTTCAGTCGCGGTCGCTTTGGAGTCCGCCATCGGCGTGTTGCCTACGACGTGCAGCGTTGCGCGGAGGCTATCCGCGCGGCGGGTCTTCCCGAAGAATTCGCCCAGATGTTGATCCTGGGCAAGAACCTCGACCAAGTACGAGAGGGGGCCATGAGCCACGATCCGAACGACTCACCGCGGGAAACGTCGGGAAGCCAGTCGCCGGCCGATCCATTGGCCGCCGTGCATGAACTGGCCCGACAATGCGACGATGAACAGGAGCATTCCGATCAGGTAACCCGACTCGCTCTGAGGCTGTTCGACGAACTGGAACCGGTCCACGGCCTGGGAACCACCGAACGATTTCACCTCCAGTGCGGAGCCCTGCTGCACGACATCGGGTGGGTCGAGGGGCAACCAAAGCACCACAAGACGTCGCTACGGCTGATTCTGGAATCGCCGCTGCTGCTCTTCGACAAGCGAGTTCGGAGAATCGTCGGACTGGTTGCCCGATATCACCGCAAGGCACTGCCCCGACCGGATCACCCTGAGTTTGCCCGGTGTGACGACGTGGATCGCCGCGAGGTGAGCCTCCTGGCCGGCGTGCTTCGGGTGGCCGACGGCTTGGATCGCACCCACCTTTGCCGTGTTGAAGACGTGGCCTGCCGGACCGGCGGAGAGGAGCTTCTCATCGAGTGCCGGACCAACGGCTCGGCCGAGGAGGAACACTGGGCGGCAAGCAAGAAAGCCGATCTGCTGGCGCGGGTGCTTGACCGGCCGGTGATTATCCGGATGATAGGGGGGGAGTAGTTGAATCTACTCGTTTAACGCCCAGCCGGCGTCTTCGGCTGGGCGCTAAACGACGGTACGGCAATGGTTTCGGTCTCCTATACTGCCCAAGCATGGCGCCGTCCAGCGAAGCGAGGACCGCCAAACGTGAAAGCACGCCACTGACCGTGAGCGCAAAGCACCAAGAAACACCCGATCACCCCGACGACGCCAAGACTGTGGCGGCGATCGACGTCGGCTCCAACTCAATCCGCATGGTCATCGCCGAGGTTCTTCCCGACGGCAAGACGGACATCGTCGAACGGCTTCAGCGGGCCGTTCGCTTGGGACAAGATACGTTTCGCCGGGGACGATTGGGCGGCGAAACCATGCGCGCCGCGGTGACCATCTTGCGCGACTATCGCCAGCTCCTGGAGATTTACTCCGTCGAGCGAATTCGGGCGGTGGCCACCAGCGCCTGTCGCGAGGCCAGCAATGCGGACATGTTCCTCGATCGCATTCTCATGGGCACGGGAATCCAAGTCGAGGTGATTGCCACGTCGGAGGAGAGCCGGCTAACCGTCTCGGCCGTGCGACGCGTGGTGGGTAGCGCGATGGGCGTGAATCGCAACGAAGCGATTATCGCCGACGTCGGCGGGGGCAGTACTTTGCTCACCCGGCTGCTGGACGGGGAAATCGCTTCCTCGCAGAGCCTCCGCCTCGGTTCGATTCGGTTGCAGGAAACCCTCTCGACCAGCGAGGAAACACCCGAGCGATCGGCCGGTCTCCTTCGCCACCACGTCGCCAACGCCGTCACGTCCGTCCAGGGCTCCCTTCCCCTGAAGCCCGTGCGGTCGTTCCTGGCCGTGGGTGGCGACGCGCGGTTCGCCGCCCGGCAAATCGGCAAACCCACCCCCTCGGTCCAGGTCGACACCATCGATCGCGATGCCTTCGACCGGCTGGTCGAGAAGTGCCAGCGGCGCAGCGCCGAAGAACTGGCCAAGCGCTACGGGCTGCCTTTTGCCGAGGCCGAAACACTTGTTCCGGCGCTGTTGGTCTATCAGGTGCTCTTGCACCGGACGCGTGCCAAGCAGGTGATCGTCTCTCACGTGTCGATGCGAGACGGCCTGTTGCTGGATCTCGCCCGGGGCGTCACCGGCCAGGAGGACGAAACGCTGCTGGCCGGCGTGATCCACTCGGCTGCGACCATCGCGGAGAAATACCGCATCGAGGGCGAACACGGCCAGACGGTTGCCGATCTTTCGGTTCGGCTCTTCGATCTGTTTCAAACGGATCACGGCTTGGGAGCCCGGTATCGGCTCTTGCTGCGGGTGGCCGCGCTGTTGCACGAAGCGGGCCGATTCGTCAGCGACCGAAACCATCATAAACACAGCGCTTACCTGCTGGGGCATTCGGAGATCTTCGGGCTCAACCGCGATGAAATCGCCATCGTCGCCCAAATCGCCCGCTATCACCGCCGCAGCGCGCCAAAACCGTCGCATTTGGACTACATGACCCTGCCGCGGGAACATCGCATTGTGGTCAACAAACTCGCCGCGCTGCTCCGCGTGGCCGACGCGCTGGCCCGGGGAACCGCCAAGCAAGTCGCCGCGTTTCATCTGGCCCGTTCGGGCGACGACCTGACGGTCGGCGTACCCAATCTGGCCGACGTGCTGCTGGAACAACGGGCGATCGCCACCAAAGGGGATCTGTTCGAAGACATTTACGGCGCGAGGATTCGGCTGGAAGAACGCTAATGGCAAAAACAAAATTCAATGCACCGGAATTATACATCAATCGGGAATTGAGCTGGTTGGAGTTCAACGATCGGGTGTTACAGGAAGGGCTTTGCGAGGAACTGCCCCTTTTGGAACGGCTGAAGTTTCTGGCCATCGTCAGTTCCAATCTGGACGAATTCTTCATGGTCCGCGTCGCCGGGTTGATGCAACAGCGGTCGGCCGACGTCCGCCGCCGCGACCCGGCTGGTATGACTCCGGGACAACAACTTGCCGCTATCGCCGAGCGAGCGCATCGCATGGCGGGGGAACAGTCGGCCGGCATCGCCGACGTGCTGAATCAATTGGCCGAACTCGGGTTGCGCGTTTATGACCGCTCGCAATGGTCCGACGATCAACGCCGCTTTCTGCGATCCTACTTCACCAAGAACGTGCTGCCGGTGCTCACGCCGTTGGCGCCGGAAGAACTCGATCCACCGCCCCTGTTGCGCGGGCTGCAACTTCACGTGGCCGCCGTGCTGGCAGCCGCGCCGAAGAAGGAAGCGGACGAGCAACGCGAGGACCAAATCGTCGTCGTCCCCGTGCCCGGTCAGTTCACTCGTTTCGTTACCATGCGCGGCGAGGAGGGGCTCCATTTGGCACGTTTGGAAGACGTCATCTCCGAAAATGTCGGGGCCGTGTTCCCCGGTCGCGAGGTGTTGGCCACGGCTACGTTTCGAATCACCCGCGACGCCGACGTGGCGGTTGCCGGCGACGACGCAAGCGACCTGCTCCAGGCGATGGAGGAGGCCGTGTTGGCTCGCCGCCGTCGCGCGGCGACCCGCCTGGAGATCTCCGCCGATCCGGATAGCCGGCTGAAGAAGTGGCTCACCGGTTGGTCGGAAGTCCGTCCGGAAGATATTTACGAAATCGACGGCATGTTGGACGTCGCCGCCCTTTGGGATCTGGCCGAGCGGCCGGGATTCGAGCAGCTCAAAGTGGCCGATTGGCCGCCACAACCGCCCCGCGACCTGATCGGCTCGGACGACCTCTGGCAGACGATCCAGGATCGCGACGTGCTGCTGTTTCACCCCTACGAGCGATTCGATCCGGTGGTGCAGTTGGTGGAGCAGGCGGCCGCCGATCCGCAGGTATTGGCGATCAAACAGACCCTCTACCGCACCAGCGGCGATTCGCCGATTATCCGGGCGCTGGAACGGGCTGCCGGTGACGGCAAGGAAGTGACCGTGCTGGTGGAACTCAAGGCCCGCTTCGACGAAGCCCGAAACGTCAACTGGGCACGAAAGTTGGAAGATGCCGGTTGCCACGTGATCTACGGCATCGCCGGGTTCAAGACCCACGCCAAGGCGATGCTCATCGTCCGCCGCGAGTCGAAGCGTATTCGCCGCTACGTCCATCTAGGCACCGGCAATTACAACGACCGGACCGCCCGGGTTTACTCCGATCTGGGGATGTTCACCTGCGATCGGGAGATGACCGCCGACGTGGCCGCCTTCTTTAACCTGCTCACCGGATACTCCGAACCGGTCGGATGGTCCAAGTTGGCCGTGGCCCCCACCGGACTGCGGCAGCGGTTTCTCGACCTGATCGAACGGGAAATCCAGGCTTCCTCGCCCGACCGGCCGGGCCTGATCATGGCCAAACTCAACTCGCTGGAAGATCAGGATATCTGCCAGGCCCTCTATCGGGCCAGTCAGGCGGGAGTGAAAATCCAGCTCAACGTGCGCGGTATCTGCTGCCTTCGCCCGGGGGTGAAGAAGTTCTCCGAAACGATTGAAGTTTGCTCGATCGTCGATCGCTTTCTCGAACACGCCCGAATCTTCTACTTCCGCAACGGCGGCCACGAAGAGGTTTATCTCAGCAGCGCCGATTGGATGCGCCGCAATCTGAGCAAGCGGCTGGAGATTCTCTTCCCCGTCGGCGATCCCTCCCTGCGCCGCCGCGTGCTCGGCATCCTCAAAACGTGCTTTGCCGACAACCAAAAGGCCCACGTGCTGCAGAGCGACGGAACCTACGAACGGGTCACCCGAAAGAAGAAAAAGGGAAAGCGGGTCCGGGCGCAGGAGAAATTCCACAACGACGCCCTCGACGCCGTCCACACCGCCGAACAAGCCGGCACCCAATTCCGCCCGCTTGTGGCGCCGAAACAGTAGCGCCTCGCAGACGACTTTTTCATCGGACGGCTCGGCTTTCGGCCGCATGGTGGTGAGTAACCCCCTTGCCGCAACTCGAGTCGTAGCGCATCGGACTCCGGATGGGTAGGGTGCTGGCGTCGCCTGGGGGTGTCTACCGCACTACCGAATGGGCACACACCCCCCGCCGCCGGTCTGCCAAAATTATTTCGCCCGTCTTCTCCAAAAAGCTTGCGTAACCGGGATCCCCTGATTAACCTGTAAGACATGGTCACCGGTTTCCGCTTCATGCGGGAGTGCGGTCGGCATTCGCCGTTTGAGCAATTTTCATTGATCTCATTTCTTGTCTCGGGAGCACATCGCGATGAAACCTCGTGGAACTACGACAGCCTCGATTGTTTGCGTCCTTCTACTTGCATGGACCTCGACGGCCCCGGCGATCACCATTCTGGGAACTGGCGCCGGCTCGTTGGCCAATGGGAAGCTAGTCAACGGGATTACTTGGACCGATCTGACGGATCCGGAAGGCGATGCCACCGGCAATGGCACGTATCTAAACGGATTTGTCACCGCGACGTTCAATCAAGGTAATGGGCCGCCAGTGACGAGCCCGACCGAAAACGCCCACAACCTGTTCGAGAACAACGTTGGCGGCGGGGGAAACAAATGGTGCTGTAGCGGCCCCACTCAGTCGGTGACCTATCAGTTCAACGGAGGCACCGGATACAGTTTCGGCGCCTTTACCTTGACCTCCGGCAACGACTCTGTCGGCCGTGATCCGCAGGCGTTCACGATGCTGGGTTCCAACGACGGATCGAGCTACACGCCGTTTTATACTTACGATATCGACATCAACAACGGAGGCGCGGCGATCTGGAACGCCCGCAACCAGACGGCATTCTTCGACACCAGCGACGGTTTCACCACCACCGCGCCGTACGAGTACGTCCGCGTCCAGTTCGACCGAACGGTCAGTGGCCTTCAACTCAACGAAATCGAGTTGCTCGCCCCGCAGGGCAGCGCCGCGCCGCCCAACGTTATTCCTCCCCCGGGAACCCAGCTCGGAACGGGTACTGGCGCCCTGCGGCACAACGGCATCAACCGTCTCGACCTCACCGATCCGGAAAACGACGGGCTGCCAGACGCCGACGTCAACTATAACGCCATTTTCACCTCCACCAACGAGCCGGGGTTCGGTGGCGGTGAGTTCTCCTTCAACGTGTTTGACAACCAGGTCGGCGGCGGCAATGCCAAATGGTGCTGCGCCGATCCCGGCACCAACGGACATCAGTTGACCGCCGAGTTCCCCGAGGCCTTCGTGATCGATAGTATCACAATCACCTCTTCCAACGATTCTCCGCAGCGCGATCCGACCAACTTCTCCATCGAGGGATCCAACAACGGTGTCGACTTTACCCCCATCTTCTCCTACGACAATGCCAACGGATCGCTTTGGTCGGCCCGAAACCAGGTTGTGTTGCTGGAAGCGGGACCGGGAAAGGACTATGATACTCCCGCGGCCTACAAGTACGTCCGCTACAACGTCCAGGACACGGGCAGCGATCACGCACTCGGCGAGTTGGAATTCTTCGATTCCAGCGTGGTCGCTCCACCGGCATTCGGCGTGCGAATGGTTCAGGTTGGCGGCGGCAACGGGTCGACCGACAACGACATCAACAACACGACCGAGGGGATCGTCATCGCCACCGAGGCGACCGGTACCGGTGCGTTTACGGCTTCCAACGGCGCGGTCTACAACGTAACAACCTTCGTCGAGGGAACGACCAACGCGGTCGACTATGCTGGCGGCGGTGGCAGCTACCCCATCAACTATCCGTACCCCGACGGCCGCAACAACCCGGGCGACGACTTCGTGGTCGGCGTTGAGGGGGCTCTGCGAATTCCCGCGGGCACCTGGACCATCGCTTTCGGCAGCGACGACGGTGGCGTGCTCGACATGACGGGCATTGCTTTCGATTCCCGATTCAACTCCAACACCGAGGATGGGCCCGGCCAGGCTCGCTACGAAGGCACCCGCGGCCACGGTTGGACCGGCGGAACGTTTACCGTCGGCCAAATGGAAACGGCCTCGCAGATGTTGGCCATGATGTTCGAGCGAGGCGGCGGCGACTCCTTCGAACTCGCCATTGCCCCGGGTACGCAGACCGGTCATAACGGCAACTTCCAACTGCTCTACAACGGCGCCAACGGCTGGGGCGTCGCGCCCACGGCCGACATGCTCGGCCAGCGGGTCGAAGTCGGCGGCGACAACACCATCGGCACCGACCAACGGGTAGGTGTCGAGCAGGACGTGGTCATGGGTGCCCTGACCGGGGCCATGACCATTGAGGTGAGGCAGAACCGGAATGAGACGATCCAGATCGCCGAACTCCAAGCTTTCGAGACCGGCACCGGCATCAACAAGGCGGTGCAGAGTGAAGGCGGCGTGGCGACGGCGACATCTTGGGGTTGGGGCGGCGTACCTACTCGCGCCAATGACGGCAATACCGACGGTAACTACGGGAGCGGCTCCGTGTGGCACTCGAACGAGGGCACGGGAGGCACGTTGATGGTTACGCTGGCCAGTCCCACGGCATTGGACTCGGTGCATATCTGGGGGCGCACGGATTGCTGCCAGAGCCGGCAAGACGACTTCAACCTGATCGTCAGCGACGCCGGCGGCAACGAGTTGTTCAACGAACAGGTCTTGGGCCTGGGGACAAGTTCCGGACGGAATGGCAACATCCCGGTCGAAATGGCCGTCAGCGGCGAAGTGTACGCCACGCTCTTCGACTTCGACACCTACGTCTTCGAGTTGGGACCGGAACCCAGTGCCGACATGCTGGAAGTTCCCGCACCCGGCGCCTTCACCACGATTCTCGACGTCAACAACGCGACGTTGGAGATCGAGTTGCTCGACGGCGCGATGGTATCCGGTTCGACCTGGCAGATTCTTTCGGCGGACCAGTTCATCGGCAGCTTCGACGAAATGATCTTTCCCGATCTTCCCCCCGCCATGGCCTTCGATACCAGCAACCTGCTGATCGACGGAACGCTCACCCTAGAGACGCCGGAGCCTTCGAGCCTGGTTCTTGCCGGGCTGGGAGTGCTTGGCCTGGTTCTCTTCGCCCGGCGACGCAAGAAGGCGTAGCGTCTCGTCGGACACAACCAACGAAGCCCCGCCGGAGTGCTGCTGCCCCGGCGGGGCTTTTTCGTTGGCCCGTCAGAGAAGGCGGCTTGCTGGCCACAGCCCTGCATCGGGGGGGGGTAACGTGACGATCAGCAAAAACTGTTGGCAATCCTCATGCCCGTTATTAGACTGAAGTCTGTCTCAAGGCCATCTGAGTTAGTTCCCCTTCTACTGGAGGCAGTGCCATGAAGAGTCGCAGCATTTGTTTGGTTCTGGTGTCGGTCACGCTTTTCTGGGGGTTGCTCGCTGGCAGTGCCGGCGCGGCCACCGTTATGCCGCAGGTTCTCGTCAATTTCGACGGGACGGTTTCCGGCACAACCTACACGCTGGGGGTCGGGGAGTTGGACACCACCGGGTCGTTCGCGGCCAGCCGGAACACACAGGTCGTCAGCGGTGGCCAGGCGTTTCTCAATCACATGTTCACCGGCGGCAGTCAGGGCGGTGAGGGCTTCTTCTTCAACGGCCCCGCGTTTAACACGGGCGGAACGCCGAACACGGACTGGATCATGGAGATGCGCTGGACCCCGACGGCGGGCTACAACCAGAGCCATGGTCAAGTTGGCAGCCTGGCGTCGATGCTAGCCCAGGGTGGGCACGGCACGTTGCGCTATGTTTCTCCCACGCCCAGCCCCAGCACGGTCCAGACGAATTACTGGGACGGCGGCAGCAACCACAGTTTCAACACGGCGACCACACCCACAGCCGGCGTGGCCAACCACGCCGCGGTCGTCTTCGATAACGCGGCGAATCGCCAGGACTACTATCTCAACGGCGTGCTGATTGGCGGCGCCGGAGGTGGCACACCGAACCCCGCCAACGGCAACGATCTCTTCGGCTTCGGCCAGGAGATCCATTCGTCGACCACGGGGCAAGCTCGCGGCACGCACGGCTTTCTCGATGCGGTCGCCTTCTCGACGTTCACCGGCGCCTTCGCCGCCGGCAGCGATTTCCAATTGGACACGGCCCAGGGCACGGCCGCGTCGAGCATCGGAGTCAACTTCTCCACCAGCACGGGCGAGGACGTCGCCGCCGCCCAGGAGCCGGGAGTGGTCGCCGGCGCCAACTGGAACAACATCGGCGTCACCACGGGTGTGACCACGTCTGACCTCCAGGACAATTCGGGCGCAGCCACCACGGCGGACGTGACGCTCAACAGCGGATCGACCTGGAACTTCGGCAACGGAACAACGGGTGATGCGGGATTCAACACGATGGTGAACCGTGGCATCTTCGGCTTGGGCAACGGTAGCGCCAATGACGAGGTGGGAATCACCTTCGATCAGATCCCGTATGACCTCTACGACGTTTACGTGTTCGCCCAGTCACGCACGACCAATGGCAGCGACCTGTCCGTCACGATTGGCGACACGACGTTCTACTACGACACGGATGGCTCCGGCTCTGCAGATGAGATTGCACAGATCGTCAGCACCACCGCAGGCTCGCCCACGGCGGGTGGTTCGTTTGCGCTGTTCGAGGCCCTCAGCGGCGATTCATTCACGCTGACAACCGACGGTTCCGTCACGGGCGTGATTTCCAATCAAGTCTTCGGCGTACACATCGTGGAGCGAGTCGGGGCCGTCGTGCCCGAGCCCTCCACCTATATCCTCTTGGCCCTGGGCAGCCTGGGCCTGCTTTGGATCCGGCGACGTAAGAAGGCGTAGTTTTGCCGGGGCACAAGTTCTCGGGCCAGGCGGATCGAAATTGGTGGAAGACGACAACCCAACTGGGTGGGGTCGTAATACTTCCGATGCCGATGCGCGCCCGTTGCTTGTGCCAATCGGGCTATCCGGTATACTGGTGCTTGCTGTAGGATTGGGGCGATAACTACTCCACCGGTGTCGATTCCAGATGCCGCTGCCGACGATCCGTGACAGCGACCGCAAAGGAGATGCGACAATGCATGACTCCCAGACGTACGTTGCGACGGCTTCTCTGAAGCCGCGATCCAAGGGCTTTACCTTGGTGGAACTCTTGGTGGTGATCGCCATCATTGGCATCCTCATCGGGCTTTTGCTGCCGGCCGTGCAAGCGGTGCGCTCGGCGGCCCGGCGGATGCAATGCAGCAACAATCTCAAGCAGATTGGGCTGGCGATGCACAACTACCACGGGGCGTTCGGCAAGCTGCCCTACGGTTCGGGGTCCTGTTGCACGCCGGCCAACCCGGAGGCCTACGGCGGGATCTGGACCACGATGATCCTGCCCTACCTCGAACAGAAAGCCCTTTACGACAAGATCGACTTCAACCTGCACCACATGCAACTGCCCACGGAGATCGTCGAGACGGTGATCCCGGGCTATGCGTGTCCGGCCGACGCCGGCGGCGCCGAGACGATCCTCGACGGACGTTTCTCCCGCGACAACCCGGCGAAGGCGATGGGCCTCTGGTATACCGCCTCAATGGGGCCGACCCGGCCCGATTCGTGCCCGCTTTGTCCCGCGGGGGATACGCCCTCGCCGAACAACTACTGTTGCCAGGGAAACAACTTCGGCACCAATGCCGGCTACGGCTATCCCGTGGGGAACAGCGTCGGTATGTTCGGCCGGTACCACAACTCGATCCGAATCGAGGACGTGCTCGACGGCACGGCCAATACGTTCATGGTCGGGGAGACGCTTCCCCGGCATTGCACGTTTATCTCGGCCTTTGCCGTCAACTTCAACGTCTCGCCAACCACCATCCCCATCAATACCATGGAAGACGACCGCGGCAAGGGCTCCACCCTGTGGTGGCTGACGAGCGGTTTTAAGAGCCGGCACGCCGGCGGCGCCAACTTCGTCATGGCCGACGGAAGCGTACACTTCGTCATGGAGTCGATTGACTTTCGGCTGTACAACGAATTGGGAACACGCGCCGGCGGCGAAGTCGTCACGCTGCCGTGACCGAAGGGGCTCGTCGCGAAATCACGTGTCGCGGCCGCGACACACTTTTGAACGATCCACTCTAGCATGATAATGATCCACCACACCCCACGCCGACGGGCGGTCCTCGCGGCCCAATGGCTCACCCCGCTTGTTGTGCTTGTTTTCTCGATCGGATGCGGACCCTCCCGGCCCGAAACGGTGGAGGTCATCGGCACGGTGACGGTCGACGGCAAAGCGCCCCCCGGTGAGGGCAAGATCTATTTCGTCCCGATCGAGGCCGCTGAAGGCCATATCATACGGCCGGCCACCGCCGATTTCGACGAGTCGGGCAGCTACACGGTCCGGTCTTGGGAAATGGGCGACGGTCTGGTACCGGGCCGCTACAAGATCGGCATTCACTGCTGGGAAACGCCGCCCAACATGGACGGCATTCCCGCGAAAAGCTACATTGCCGGCCGCTACCAGTCGTGCGAGACCAGCGGACTGGACGAGTTGAACGTCGAGCCGGGCGCCGGTTCGGTGCAGCGCGACTTCGACGTGTCGAGCCAATGACTCGGCCGTCAGCCCCGTCGCCTGCGACGGGTTCGCCCCCCGGCAAAGCCGGGGGCTGAGGGGCTCCATGCCTGCTACTTCTCCGCCTCTTCTTCAACCACGTGCAGATCGTGCGAACCGTGGCAATCGGTACAGATCTTGCCGTCGCCGGCGCGACGAGTCGCCTCGGGAAGCTCGCAGTCGTGGCACTTGGCGCAGAATTTGTCGGTGTTCTTCCTGGTGAAAACGAAATCGGGCGCCACCTCATTGTTCTCGTCGGCCAGATGCCCCGCGCTCTTACCGTGGCATTGAACGCAACTGATCTTCTCCTTGAAGTGCTCGCTGACGACGTACTCGTCCTCGATGTCGACGTGGCACATCTGGCACCCGGCCAACGGGTTGACGTCTTTGGGACGCTTCCCCTCGGCCGGTTCCTTGGCCGCGTCGGCCCACCCGATCGCGCCCAGCCAGACGAGGCCCAGCAGCAAGATCACGGCACCGCAGGCGCGGATGAATCTTCGCCGGTCATGCATATCGCCAACCCTTTTCCAGCCACGCGTATTGGCCGCCGGGGATTTCGGTGGCCGAGTATTTGTCGATCCGCTTGTGTTGCTCCGGCGAGAGCGTGGTCCACGAGGCGCTGAAGTTCTCCTCGACCTGGGCCAGCGTATGTACGCCGCACGTGCAGCAATCGACGTGCTCGTTTTCCAGCACAAAGGCGATCATGTCGCGGGGCAACCCGGCGTCGGCCCCTTCGAGATCCTTTTTCTTCAGCAGCGAACCTCGGGCAAACGGCTTGATCGTGACCACGCCCATGTTCTTCTTCTTGGCCGCCGCCATCACCCCTTCGGCCGCCCGATGGCGAATGTTGTAGGGCACGGAGCAGATGTCGAAGTAGTCGCCGAACTTGTCGAACGCTTCGAGGAAGTAATCGGGCGTGAAGTGGCAGCCGAATCCGGTAAACCGGATTTTGCCCTGTTCCTTGAGCTTGTCGAGCGCCTCCATCGAATAGGACATGTCCCAGTAGCCCGACTGCTCGGTGTCGTTTTCCGTGTTGCAGAGCATGAGCACGTCGATCCGGTCGGTCTGCCACATCCGCAGCCGATCCTCGGTCCACTGGTAGATCTCTTTCTTGTCGGCCTCGACGCCGTTCATCTTGTGCGAGACGCGAACGCTGACGATCGCTTCGTCGCGTCGCTTGAGCCGCTTGAGCGCCTCGCCGGGGATCAGCGATTCTTCGTGTGCGGTACAGGAATCGAACCAGTTGACGCCCATGTCCAGGCCGGCGCGGATCATCTCGGTCGCTTCGTCGATGTTGGTCTTTCGATACTCGCCGTTGCCGGTCGGCACGCGAGCGTACGCCCAGCTATGTCCGCCGAACCCGATCTCGGAGACCTTCAAGCCGGTCTTGCCGAGCGTGCGATGCTTGACCTGTCCGGCTGGCTTGGCGGAATCCGTCGGATTGGCGCCGGCCAACAGCGGAGCCCCGGCACCGGCCGCCGCGGCGCCGGTCGCTGCAACACCTTGGCCGAGTTGTGTCAGGAAACGACGCCGCGTGGGTTCGTTTTGGGAGTCCGGTTGGGGGTCCTGCTGGGTCATGCTTCCATCCTCCATGGATTCGTGCTCGCGATACTGCCCGGTTCGAGTCGCTCGGCAATCAAGTTTACAACGATTCTCGCCCCAGGGCAAGATTTCAGGCCTTGGTGGTACGATTCCCGCCGTGAATTCGGGTATCATGGGGCGAGATTCGTTGGACAGGGTCGAAATGCAGAATCGTTTAACGCCCAGCCGAAGGCGCCGGCTGCGGCTTGGAAGAGCCGGCGCCTTCGGCTGGGCGTTAAACAAAAGACAA
>CAYUIQ010000145.1:0-23353 GCA_964444795.1 uncultured Planctomycetaceae bacterium | reverse complement strand
AAGCTCGAACGCAAGAGTTGCGATCTCATTGTCGTCAACGGCCCCGGTGCCATGCATGCGGTCGACACCAGCGTGGAAATTCTCGATCGCCGGGGAAACGTCCTGGCCGCCCCTTCCGGCAGCAAGGCACAGGTTGCCCGGGAGATTTTCGAGGTGATCGGCCAGGAGCTCGTGTCTGCCCGGGGGGAGTCTCACGAAACATAACCCGAAGCGTCAGCGAGGACGTCTTTTCCGCCCTCGCTGACGCTTCGGGTTACTAAATCGACAGGCCGCGTGCAACGGTATGGTTGCCCCCCGAACCACGTCTCCTAGCCCCCGGTTGACGGGGTCGGGCTGCCTCGCCTACGATGTAGAGTTCTCTGCGTTGTAGGGCTCAAGGGACTCGGGGCGATGACTGAAAAGACAAAAGTTGCCGTTGTCGGATTTGGGACGATCGGCACGGGCGTTGCCCGGCTGCTGTTGGACCGCGGGGATCGCTCCTCGCGACATGCCAAGGGAGCCCTCCATCTCCAGGCGATCGTCGACCCCGACACCAGGCGATCCCGGGGCATCGATCTGCCCGCGGGTCTGCTGACCGACGATCTGACGCGGGTCACCGGCGATCCGGAAATCGCCGTGGTGGCTCAGTTGATCGGGGGGTTGGAGCCGGCGCGCACGATCATGCTCCAACTGCTGGAGAGCGGAAAAGACGTCGTCACGGCCAACAAGGCCCTGTTGGCCGAGCACGGACCGGAGCTTTTCCGTCGGGCTCGCCAGTTGGGCCGGTCCATTGCCTTCGAGGCCGCGGTCGCCGGCGGAGTTCCGATCATCACCGGAATCGGCCAATGCCTGGCGGCCAATCAGGTGGAGTCGTTGCACGCGATCCTCAACGGCACAAGCAACTTCATCCTCACGCGGATGGAAGAACTCGGCCAGGACTACGCTGCCGCGGTGTCCGAAGCGCAGTCTCGCGGCTATGCCGAAGCCGACCCGACGATGGACGTCGACGGCAGCGATGCCGCACAGAAGCTTGCCATCATGGCGCAACTGGCGTTTGGCGCTCGGGTTGACTGGAAGAACATTCCCCGCGAGGGGATCGACAACGTCGACCTGGCCGACCTGCGCTGGGCGGGGGAACTAGGTTATCGGCTGAAGGTATTGGCCGTGGCCCAGCGCTCGATCGAGGGCGTGGAGTTGCACGTATCGCCCACCCTGGTGCGGCACGGTACGCCGCTGGCCGAGGTGCGCGGCGCCTACAACGCGATCAGCGTCGTCGGCGACGCCGTCGGCCGCGTCTTCTTCGAAGGCTTGGGGGCCGGCCAGATGCCCACGGCGTCGGCCGTGGTCGGCGATCTGATCGACATGGCTCTGGGGCATACGGGGATCACCTTTAGCACCCTGCGACTGTGGCCGGAGGGAGAAGGCCGGGTGGCCGTCCGCGAACCGGGCGATGTATCGAGCCGGTTCTATTTGCGATTGAACGTCGAGGACCGGCCGGGGGTGCTGGCCGAGATCGCCGGCGTTCTGGGATGGCACGAGATTTCCATCGCCTCGGTGATCCAGCACGAGGCGGACGAAGAGGCTCCGCAGAAGTCGATCGTGCCGTTGATTATCATGACCCATACCGCCACGGAAGGAGCCGCGGCGACGGCCATGGAGACGATCGACGGAATGCCGTTCGTTCGTCCTGGTAGCGTTCGCATGCGCGTGTACGACTCATGAAATACGCAATCATCATTCCCGACGGATGTGCCGACGAGCCCCAGGAGTCGCTCGGCGGACGCACACCACTGCAAGCCGCACATACCCCGGCCATGGACGCCGTGGCCGGCGCCGGCGTGGTGGGGCGCGCCAATCATACCCCGCGGGTGCTGCCGCCGGGTAGCGACGTGGCCAACCTGAGCCTCTTGGGGTACGACCCGCTGAAACACTACACCGGCCGGGCACCTCTGGAAGCGGCCGCCCAGGGCATCGAACTGGGGCCTGACGACTGGGCCGTGCGATGCAATCTGGTCACCGTCGAAGATCAGGGGATGAAGGATTTTACCGCCGATCACATCTCCAGTGCCGAAGCGGCCGAATTGCTCGCGTCGATGCAGGAGCACCTCGGCGACGATCGGCTACAACTCTACCCGGGAGTCGGCTACCGCAATCTGCTGGTCTATCGGCCCACGGACGACGAGTTGCCCTTCTCCCCGGACACCCGAACCACGCCGCCCCACGATCTGACCGACAAATCGGTGCTGGACGACTACCCCCGAGGACCCGGCAGCGATCTGCTCAGTCGGCTGATGAACGACAGCGCGACCGTTTTCGCCGAGCATCCGGTCAATCTCCGGCGCCGCGAGGCGGGCAAGCTGCCAGCCACCAATATTTGGCTCTGGGGGTTGGGGCGAATACCTCGGCTCACACCCTTTGCCGATCTCCACGGTAAGCAAGGTGCCATGATCACGGCGGTGGATCTTCTGCGCGGGCTGGCCGTCTTGCTCGGGTGGCGGCGGATCGAGGTGCCCGGCGCGACGGGCTACACCGACACCGACTACGCCGCCAAGGGGCGCTATGCCGTCGAGGCGCTCGACAACGTGGATCTGGTCTGCGTTCACGTCGAGGCGACCGACGAAGCGTCGCACGAGGGTGACGTCGAGGCTAAAGTGACCGCCCTGGAGGAAATCGACCGCCATATCGTGGCACCCCTGGTCGATGCGCTGCGGAAGAGAGCCGAGCATCGGATCCTCGTCACCCCCGACCATCCCACGCCGCTGCGGACCAAAACCCATAGCCACGGCGACGTGCCGTTTGCCATCGCCGGAACGGGCGTCGAGGCCGACGAGGCAACGACCTACGACGATCCCACCGCGGCGCGGTCCGAGTTGGCCATGGACGAGGGATGGCGGTTGATGAGGTACTTTTTGGCCGGGGGTAGCGATTAGCGATTAGCGATTAGTCGTTGAGATTTGAGATTTGAGATTTGAGATAGCGAGACGAGTCTATGTCAATTGTTGTACAGAAATTCGGCGGCACCAGCGTGGCCGATAGTGAGAAAATCCTGGCTGCGGCGAGGAAAGCCGTTCGCGCCAAGAAGGACGGCCACCGCGTGGTCATGGTCGTCAGCGCGATGGGCAAGAATACCGACATGTTGGTCGACTTGGCCCAGAAGATCACCGACGAACCGCCCGCCCGGGAAATGGACATGCTCCTTTCCACGGGTGAACAAGTGAGCGTTGCGCTGATGGCCATGGCCATCCATTCGTTGGGGCACGAGGCGGTGAGCATGACCGGGGCCCAATTGGGTATCCGCACCGACAGCACCCATACCAAGGCGCGGATCGTTTCCATCTCCGGCGATCGGATTTCCCAGGCGCTGGACCGGGGGCAGATCGTCATTGCGGCCGGGTTCCAAGGGGTCGACGAGGCGCTGAATATCACCACACTGGGCCGGGGTGGCAGCGACACGACAGCCGTCGCGCTGGCCGCGGCACTGGGCGCCGACGTGTGCGAAATCTACACCGACGTCGATGGTATTTACACCACCGATCCGAGCATCGTCGTCGACGCCCGGCACGTCCGGCGGATCAGCTACGACGAAATGCTCGAATTGGCCAGTGTGGGAGCGGCCGTGATGCACAACCGGTCGATCGAGTTTGCGAAGAAATTTGGCGTCCCGATCCACGTTCGCAGCAGTTTCAGCGACAACCCGGGTACCATGATCACCGGCCTGCCCGAGGCCCCGGATCAACCGGTCTGTGGCGCGGCGAAGGAAAAGCAGGAAGCCCGGGTCACGGTCCTCGGCGTACCCGACCGACCGGGAGCCGCGCTGACGGTCTTCGGCAGCATTGCCGGCAAGAGAATCCCCATGGACATGATCGTCCAGAACGTGGCGGCCGAGGGACAGACCGATATTTCCTTTACCGTGAATCGCGACGATCTACCGGCCGCGCTCAAGGCGGTGGAGAGCGCGGTGGAAGAGTTGGGTGCCGAGGGCGTCGACTACGACGACGAGGTTTCGAAAATCTCGGTGGTCGGCCTCGGCATGGCCACGCAGACGGGCGTTGCCCAGCGGATGTTTCGCGCGATTGCCGAGCGGCGCGTCAACATTCAAATGATCACGACCAGCCAGATCAAGATCTCGGTCCTCGTGGCCCGTAGCGATGCCCAGGACATTCTGGAAACCGTACACGAGGCGTTCGCCCTGGATCAGGAGCCGGCGGGGGCAAGTGCGGTCAGCGAGGAGACCGCCGAGGCGAGCCGGGCGGGGATTACCAGCGAGTTGATTGACCGTCTGCAGGGGATGGAAGATCTGATTGTCGAGAGCATCGATCTCGACCAGTCGCAGGCTCGGGTCACGATCGCCGGGCTGCCCGACACGCCCGGGTTGGCGGCAAGGGTGTTCGAGCAGATCGCCGAGGGGGGGATCTTGGTCGACATGATCGTGCAGAGTTTCGGTCGAAAGGGCCATGCCAACATCAGTTTCACCGTTCCCCAGGCGGACCTTGAGAAGAGCGTGGCCGTGGCCGCGCAATTGGCCCAGGAGATCGGATGCCCGCCGCCGACCAGTTGCCCTTCGGTGGGCAAGCTCTCGGTGGTCGGCACCGGGATGCGGAGCCATACGAGTGTCGCCGCGCGGGCGTTCGGCTCGCTGGCCACCGCCGGAATCAATGTCGACATGATCAGTACCAGCGAGATGTGTGTCAACGTGGTCGTTGACGGCCAGCACGGCCCACAGGCCCTGAAAATCCTCCGGGCGGCCCTGGCCGACGCCATGGTTTAGCGGAAACCGCTCGCCGAGGGAGTCCATACGACACGAATTCCGAAAAGCAGGTGCCTCACACAGCTTGACACGTTCCGGGACGCAATGTTGTAATGACCCACGTTGCGAGCGCTGAGCCTCTCCAGGCTCGGCCAAAATCGAAATCACCGGATCATGGCCCGGGCGGGACAAGACATGGATACGAGACATCCAAGGTCGAGACATCCTCGAGAGCCGGTTACCCGGAGTCGAAGAACGGCGTTCACGCTGGTCGAGTTGCTGGTCGTGATCGCGATCATCGGCATCCTCATCGGCTTGCTGCTTCCGGCGGTTCAGGCGGTTCGGGAGGCGGCCCGGCGGTTGCAGTGCCGTAACAACCTCAAGCAGCTTTCCCTGGCGGTGCTCAACTACGAGCAGTCCTTTGGTAGCTATCCCCCTGCCGTCCAGTTTCTCCCCGGCGACGACCCGGCTCGCACCGACAACTTTCGGCCCAACTGGGTGGTCATGATCCTCCCCTACATCGAGCAGCAGGGGGTTTACAACGCCTTCGACTTCTCGCTTCCCCTGTCCGACAGCGCCAACCGCGAGGCGCGGGGCATGGAACTGGCGACCATGAAGTGTCCGACCGACGGCGCCAACCGCACCAAGTTTTCCGGATCACAGGGCTACAACGAAGGGGACAACTGGGCTCGCGGCAACTACGCCGCCAGCGGCGGTCGCGGTTACATGCTCAACTGGACCCGTGTCGACGCCATCTGCGGCCCCAACTCCCTCGGCTGGAGCGGCCCCCAAGCCTGGCAGTATCGCGGCGTGATGGCCGCCGGCGTGTCCGCCAGCCTCGCCGAGGTCCGCGACGGCACGAGCAACACGATCCTGCTCGGCGAGATTCGCGCCGGGCTGAACCAGTACGATTCCCGGGGCACCTGGGCCATGGGAAACGCCGGCGCCAGCGCCCTGTTCGGCTACGGCTACAGCGATGCCAACGCGCCCAACGATCCGCGTCTCCTCTCCGACGACATCAAGGGCTGCGGGTACCTGCATTCCACCAGCCCGGGCGTCGACGAGTTGATTAAGCAGCGGATGGGTTGCTGCACGGGCCAGGGATCCTGGCAGGCAACCGTCCGCAGTCAGCATCCCGGCGGGGTCCTCTGCGCGTTTGCCGACGGCAGCGTCCACTTCATCAGTGATTGGATCGAGACGAGCACGGGAATGGACGCCGTGTGGCAGCGGTTGATCTGCAGCATGGACAACCTGCCGGTCGACGCCTCGAAGTTCTAAGGGGACGCCCTCCATGAGACACTCCTTGCGGCAAACCCTCTGGCTGGGAACACTGGCACTATCCGCCATCGGCTGCTCCGACGAGCCCGACGTGAAGATGGTCCCCGTGACCGGGACCGTCAAGTTTGCCGACGGCACCATCCCGACCGGGGAGCGGGCCGAGATCATCTTCGAGCCGACAGCCGGCGAGCCCGGTCAGCTCCGCAAAATGGCTTTCGGCCAGATCAACCCCGAAGACGGTCGTTTCGAGATGACCACCGTCAGCCCGGGCGATGGCGTGATCGCCGGCAAGTACAAGGTCATCTTCGCGATCCGCAAGACGGCCATCGACCTGGAGTCGCTGGTGGCCGAGAAGTATACGCTGCCGGACAAAAGCCCCTACGAAGTGACGATCGAACCAGGTGTCGAGCCGTTCGAGTTCGAGGTGGAGAGACCCTGAGGGGCGATCCATGCGTAGCTTTCCGGTCAGGCTGGTGTCAACGCAACCTGTTGTGTGGAAGTGGTTTAGGGTCTTCTAAGGCAAGTCGCTCAGGCCCTGCGCTCCTACAGCGAAACGCGGGAGCGAGGAAAAGCGAGAGCTTCAGTCGGGTGGGCCGGCATGACGCTGCGGGACTAGGCCTCAAGCCGATCCCCAGCCCAAAACAGGCCGCCGGCGGACGCTTCTTGCCCCGGGCCAAGAAATCTTCTAAGATTTGATGTGGTAAAAGGTTATGTTTTCGCAAGAGTAGCCTCTTGGGGCCAACGTGACCCGAACCGAGCGAAGGAAACCGCCGGAGCCGCGAGATTATTTTCGCGGCAGGCGTGGAATCGAAAGAACTTTTCCCTAGCGGTAACCTTCTAAGTGAATAACGCCGAAGCGCGATAGAGGAAGGTGTGCGCAGCGACGGGGCTTCTCGCCTTGTCCCGGCGCCGCGTGTTCCCTTTCGCCGCCACAAGCCTTATCGGGAGAGTCAAGACGATGGATTCAGGGAGCAGGAATCCGCGATACCGCGTGTTTGCGTGGTTGGTGACGATCATCGTCGCATGGTTGGCGGTTGTGTCGCTGCCGGCCCGTTGCATGGCTCAGGCGGACGATGATCCGGGCATCCCCAACGTATTCGTCCGGCCCGACCGCACCACGTTGCGTTGGCTTCTGGGTGCCCAGCAGCTTGTGGAAGAAGGGAAATACGGCGAGGCGGTTCGGCTTCTCGACGCCATTGTCGAGGCGCCGGAGGACTACCTCTTTCAGCCCGACCGCGACAAACAGATCCACCGCAGCCTCAAGGCGGAGGCGCGGCGTTTGATCGGCGAGATGCCCCGCAAGGGCCGCGAGCTCTACGAACTCCAGTGTGGCACCCGGGCAAAGCAACTGTTGGCCGAAGCAGCGGGCGCGGGCGACCCAGCCCGCTTGGCGGAAGTGTCGCGACGTTTTTTTCACACGCACGCCGGCTACGAAGCGACGATGCTTCTGGGATTGCACCATCTCGATCACGGGCGACCGCTGGCCGCGGCGTTGACTCTCGGACGCTTGCGGGAATCCTTGCCGGAGGCCGACTCGCTGGAGCCGACGTTGTCGCTGGCGATGGCCGTGGCGTGGGTTCGCGCCGGGATGACGGACGAGGCGAGGCAAACGCTTTTATTGCTGCGAAGCCGGATGGGTAATAAGCCGCTGCGGATCGGCGGGAAGGAAATTGCGTGGTTCGAGTCGGCCGACCCAGCGGACTTGGACCAAGGCCCCGTTGAGTGGCTGGAGGGCGCCATCGGTCCGCAACCGGTCTTTGCCCCGGCGGCGGCCTCGCAATGGGCCCTGTTTCGCGGCGACGTGGCCCGTAACGCCGCCAGCGCCGGCGGCCCGCCCCTGTTGAGTATGCGATGGCGAGTGCCCACCAGTGACAACCCGCTGGTCGAAGTCATTCTGCGGAAACACCGGCGCATTCGCCAGGAGCATCGGATCCCGACCTTGCCGGGAATTCATCCGCTGGCCGTCGGCGACATCGTACTGATGCGTACCACGAAGAATCTCCTGGCCGTCGAATTGCCGACCGGAAAGCGTCTCTGGGAGGTCCCGGTCGACGATCCGCTGGAAGCGCTGCTGGCAGCGGACACGTCGCAGCAGCGCAATTCCATGCAACTGATCAATACGTTGCGGCTGCGCATGTGGCAGGACCGGACGTACGGTTCGCTCAGCAGCGACGGGCGGCTGGTATTCGCCATCGAGGACCTGGCGCAGACCACCAGCAAGACGAGCACGCGGACGATCATTATCAACAATCAGCGGATGACGGGACAGTCGGTCTCGCGCCCCTACAACCGGCTGACCGCCCACGATATCCGCTCGGGCAAATTGCAGTGGGAAGTGGGTGGATCGGACGGGCAATTCGGGCTGCCTCTGGCCGATACGTTCTTCCTCGGGCCGCCGCTTCCGTTGATGGGCCAGTTGTACGTATTGGCCAAGATCGAGGCGGAGATTCGGCTGCTGGTACTCGACGCGGAGACGGGCAAACTCGCCTGGGAACAACAATTGGCCGAGTTGGACCCCGCCGAATTTCGCTACAACTCGGGGCACTGGCGCACCGCCGGCGTGTCGCCCTCCTACGCCGACGGCATTTTGGTTTGCCCCACACCGGTCGGTGCCGTGGTGGCGATCGATCTGACCACGCGTTCGTTGGTCTGGGGCTACCAGTACCCCCGCGGCAGCGCGGTCGCGCGCCCCGGGATACCCATCCGGCGGCCAACCGGCACGTCGTCCTCACGTACGACCGACCAGTGGGTCGACAACAGCGTGACCGTTTCCGGCGGCCGCGTGCTCCTCACGCCGGTCGATGCCTCCGTTCTGTATTGCTTGAATCTGCTCGACGGCAAGGAACTCTGGACCGCGCCCCGGGGCGCGAATCTCTACGTCGCCTGCGTCCATCGCGACCGAGTCGTTCTCGTGGGAAAAGGGGAACTCAGCGCGCTGGGGCTGGCCGACGGCAAACCGGCCTGGAAAGACGGCCCCGTGAAACTTCCGGGCGAAGCGATGCCCAGCGGCCGCGGATTTCTTGCCGACGACCAATACTATGTTCCGCTAACGACATCGGAGTTGGCCACGATCGACGTCGTTAGCGGGCGATGCGAGAACGTCTCCAAGACCCATCAGTCCGGTTCGCCGGGAAATCTGATTTGCCATAAGGGCTGGGTGATTTCGCAGGAAGTCGACCGGCTCGATGCCTACTATCAGTTGGACTTCGTCCGCCAACAGGTCCGCCAGCGGCTCGCCGAGCATCCCGACGATCCTCCCGCACTTGCCCTGCAGGGTGAAGTGCTGCTGGACGAAGGCCGGCACTCCGAAGCGATCGCCAGCTTGCGCAAGTCCGTCGGCCTGGAGCCCGACCCGCGTACCCGGAAATTGCTGTTGCACGCGCTGATGGACGGTCTGGGCAAGGATTTTGCGACCCATAGCGACCGGGGCGACGAGATTCGCGCGCTGGTCGACGATCCGCGAGATGAAGCGGCGTTTCTGCGCCGGATGGCTGTCGGATGGCACGAAGCCGGCCGCTGGGGCGAGGCCTTCTCCTACTACAACCAACTGATCGCATTGGATTCTGATCGCCAGCAACTGGAGCAACTCAGCACGGCCCATGCGGTACGTCGCGATCGTTGGGTTGGGGGCCGGCTGGCCGCGTTGCGCGAGGCGGCGCCGGCCGAGCAAAAGACGGCCATTGATCGGGCGATCACCGCGGAGTTGGCCACCGCCGACGAGGCGAATTCGCCCGAGGCGTTGCGACGATTCCTCCAGTACTACGGCAACTTGCCGGTGGCCGGTGACGCGCGACGGCGGCTCGCCGGAAGGCTGGCCGACGGCGGGGAGTTTTTGGAGGCCGAGTTGCTTTTGCGGCGTGAGCTGAAATGCGGCGATCCGCGGCGTGCCGGCGCCGCGGTGGCCCAGTTGATTGGCTTGCTTGACAGCAACCAGCGTAGCTCCGAAGCGGCCGACTACCTGCCGCTGCTGGCGGGAGAACTGGCCGAAGTGGATTGTGGCGGCCAGACCGGAAGCCAATGGGCCGAAGGCCTCGGAGGCAAGATCGAAGGCGACCACGCATGGCCGACCGGGCCGGTCGTCGTCAAGTACGACAAGCCCGAGAAGCAACGCATCACGCGGCGCAGTCGGACCGCATTGCCCAACCGGGGAAGCCGCGGCACGGTGTTCGCCGACACGCGGTTCGAGGCGGATCAGAGCCAGCGAACGATTATTGCCAGCGACCCCTTGGGGAACCCCCTCTGGCAAGTGTCCTTTGCCACGCCCGACCGTTATCCGATGGGGTTTTCGCGGAATTCGACCCAAGTTCGCACCAATGGACATCAGGCTGTCTTCTCGCTGGGACACCGGATCGTGGCCGTCGATACGGTGGGAACCGATGCCGCCGGTTCGCCTCGTCTGCTCTGGAACCAGAACCTCCTGGAAGACGCCGCCCACACGTTGGACCAGCACCGAATCGCGATCGGCCCCAACAACCTGCCCTGGGGATTGCAGCAGATGCAGTTGGCCCAGTACCACGGGCGCGTGATGGGGCAATTGGGGCCGGTGACCGACGGCTACATTGCCATCCAGCGATTCGCCGACCTGACGGCCGTCGACCCGGTGACCGGTTCGGTTCTATGGGTCCGCCGCGGCCTCCCGGAGGGTAGCCGACTGTTCGGCGACGATCGCCACGTTTTCGTCGTGCCGACGGGAAAAATGTTGGCGGATAAGGACAAGCTCATCGTGATCGACGCCGCCGACGGCGAAATTATCGATCGACGGGACTTCTATTTCGCCCAAGGAGGCGACAGCGAACTGGCCCAAAGCACGCCCTTCCAGTTTGAAGCGTACTGCAAGGCGACCTTCGGATCCCGGATTCTCCTGCAACGCTCCGAAGGCTCCCATCTGCTGGTCGAACTCTACGACGTCGGCGAGCAACGCCACGTGTGGCCGCCGCGCAAGTTTGCCGCCGGCGCCAAGATCTGCCTGGCGGAAGACCGGGCGCTGGGCGTGCTGGAGCCGGACGGACGCTTGGTTCTCGTTTCGCTTCCCGACGGCCAAACGATGGTCGACGCGAAACTCGAAAAGGAGAAAATCGAGGACGTCTCCGAGCTTATCGTGATGCCCAGCGGAGACCAGTTCGTCGTCATCGTCCACTATGCCCGTCGAGAGGGTGTTGCCACGCTGCCGACGCAGCCGATGCCCGGCGTTTCGCACAAGCAGATCAACTTCGGGCGCGTCTACATGTTCGACTCCCAAGGCAAATCGGTATGGCCCGAGCCGGTGGAGATTGAAAGGCAACACTTGCTGCTCAATCAGCCCGCCCGGATTCCGATCCTCACCTTCGCCTGCCAGGCCTACGAGCGAGACAAGGTCACCAACCGCGGGCGGTACCAAGTGGCCATTCGGTGCCTCGACAAGCGGTCGGGTGAGCAACTGTTTGCGCAGAAATACGCGACGTCGACCAGCGTCTTCGAGCTGCGCGGGTATCCGGAGAAGAACCTCGTCGAGATTCAACTCCAGAGCCAGACCATCAACATCGAGTTTACCGATGCGCCGCGAGAAGGATCCGAGAAGACAGTGTCCGGTGACTCGGCCGGCTCGTTGCGGGCTCTGAAAAACGCGTTGGGTCGTGGTGCCGTCAAGGCGGTGCGGGGGACGGCCGACCCATTGGAAGTGAGAATCCCCGTGACCGCCATGGAACCCAAGCAACCGGCGGAAGAGAAAGAAGAGAAAATCGCGGATCCGCCGGCCGGCGGCCAGACCGCGAAGGAGCCAGAGCGAGAGGCAAGATAGCCGAAAGCGGCCTGTGCGAACGGCTCTCGTGCAACCGAAAAGTTCCGGAAAAGAACCGGAATTCCCCCTGGATCTTCTTGGAATGACGGAAAACCTGGCCCAATCCGGGCAAATACTGGATGCGGATTCGGCGGCAGGCTAGAATGGATAGGAGGAATAATTGGCATGAAATACACATGGATACTTATCGTCGCCCTGGGAGCCGCTCTGGTATCTCCGAGCGCCAGCACCGCGGCGAAACCCGACCAGAAAGAGGTTCGCCGCGCCGTGACGCGGGGACTCGACTGGTTGGCCAGCCGGCAAACGCGCAGTGGCGGGTGGTCGGCCAAGGGCGGACGCTACCCCACCGCCATGACCGCCCTGGCCGGAATGGCCTTGCTTGCCGAGGGCTCCACCACGACGCAGGGAAAATACCGGAAGCAGATTGTCCGGGCCGTAAGCTACCTGACCCAACGCAGCCGGACCAACGGCCTGATCGGCACGAGTAACGACGACCGCTATACCTACGGGCACGGGTTCTCCATGCTCTTTCTCTCGCAGGTGTTGGGTGAGGAAGAGGATATCTACCGCCGCAGGGAACTGGTCGACGTGTTGACCCGGGCGGTGGTGTTTACCGGCCGCGCTCAGACGGAGGCTGGCGGGTGGGGATACGTCAGCGCCAAGGACGGTCACGGGTTTGATGAAGGCTCCACCACGATCACTCAGGTGCAAGGACTCCGCAGTTGTCGCAACGCCGGGATTCCAGTCCCCCGGGAGATTATCGACAAGGCGGTCGCCTACATCCGCAAATGTACGCTACCCGACGGTGGTGTGCAATACAGTTCCAAGGGCGGCGGCGCCCGGCCGGCGATCAGCGCCGCGGCCATCGCCTGCCTGTTCAACGCCGGGGAATACGACGACGACTACGTTCCCAAGCTGCTCAGCTACTGCAAAAAAAATCTGGCGAACATATCGAGCCACGGCTTCGGCCACTGGCACTACGCCCACTATTACTACTCCCAGGTCCTCTACCGCGAGGGGGGAAAGAGTTGGGACGACTATCGGAATGAGATCCAGATACGCTTGCTCAAGGAAATCGGACCCGAGGGATCGTGGAGCCAGGGTTACATCGGGGAAGTTTATACGACGTCGATCAATCTGACTATTCTTCAATTGGAAAACGCCGCGCTGCCGATCTACCAGCGCTAGCCTCGCCGTAAGACAACCGCCACCAAGGAATACAGCATGAGTGAACCGATCATTCTCAGTCCTGATGATTCGGCAGCCATCGACAAACTTCAAGGTGCCCGAGAGAAGATCATGGACCAATTGGGCCAGGTGATCGTCGGGCAGAAGGATGTCATCGAGCAGTTGTTGATCAGCCTCTTCAGCCGGGGACATTGCCTTTTGGAGGGCGTGCCCGGGCTGGCCAAAACCTTGATGATCAGCACGCTGAGCCGGACGTTGAATCTGAGTTTCAGCCGCATCCAATTCACCCCCGACCTGATGCCGGCCGACATCACCGGTACCGAGATCATCGAAGAGAACCGGTCGACCGGCAACCGCGAGTTCCGTTTCCTCGAGGGGCCGCTCTTTTCGCACGTGATCCTCGCCGACGAAATCAACCGCACGCCGCCGAAAACCCAAGCCGCTCTGCTCGAAGCGATGCAGGAGCGCCAGGCGACGGTGGGCCGCGTGCGGCATCAACTGGCCGATCCGTTCTTCGTCCTGGCCACGCAGAACCCGATCGAACAGGAAGGGACCTATCCGCTGCCCGAGGCGCAGCAGGATCGCTTCATGTTCAAGGTGTTCGTCGAGTATCCCTCCTTCGACGAAGAATTCGAGGTGGCCCGGCGAACGACCACCACGGCGATCGACGCGGTCGAGCCGGTGCTCACCGGCGAGGAGATCGTCGAGCTGCAACGGATCGTGCGTGAGGTTCCCGTGACCGACCATGTGATTCGCTTCACTTTGTCGCTGGTCCGGCAGACACGCGTTGGCGAGCCGGGCGTGCCCGACTTCGTCGGCGAGATGCTCAGTTGGGGCGCCGGTCCCCGTGCGGTGCAATACCTGGTGCTGGGCGCCAAAGCCCGGGCCCTGTTGCACGGGCGGACCCACGTCACCTGCGCGGATATCCAGGCGTTGGCCGCGCCCGTGTTGCGGCATCGTCTGGTAGTCAACTTCGCGGCCGAGAGCGAAGGTGTCACCGCCGACGACGTGATCTCGCGGCTGATCGCCGTTACCCCCTCCAAAGAAGATGAATTGACCAGCGATGCCCGATTCCAAGAGATTTTCGCATCCTGAGGCGATCCGGCGGATTGCCCGGCTCGATCTGCGCGCGCGCCATATCGTCGAGGGGTTTCTCTCCGGACGACATCGCAGCCCGTACTTCGGCCACTCCGTCGAGTTCGTGCAGCACCGGGAATACACCGTCGGCGACGATCTGCGCAACGTCGATTGGAAGGTCTGGGCCAAGCAGGATCGCTATTACGTCAAACAGTACGAGGAAGACACCAACCTCCGCTGTACGCTGGCCGTCGACGTGTCGGCCAGCATGCGGTACGGTTCGCAGGCGATGGATAAGTACGAATATGCCTGCACGATCGCCGTCAGCCTGGCCTACTTGCTGTTGCGCCAGCAGGACGCCGTGGGATGTGTGTCGTTTGACGTGGCCCCGCGGATGTCGGTTCCCCAACGCACCAAGCGCAACCACTTGCAGTCGGTCGTGCAGGCGCTGGATATCAGCGAGCCGAAGGACAAGACCGACATGCTTGCGATCCTCCGTCGCGTGGCGGAGGGCTATCCGCGGCGCGGGATGGTAGTTCTGGTCTCCGACCTGTTGGTCGATCGTCCCGGACTGTTCAAAGGCTTGGAGTTGCTCCGCAGCCGTGGCCACGATGTGATGGTCTTCCATGTCATGGACGACGATGAGCTCGATTTTCCGTTTAGCGGCCCAACGCGTTTCGAGGGTCTGGAGGTCCCCGATCGCCTGAGCTGCAATCCCCGCGCGCTACGGCAGGGATATCTGGAAGCGTTGGGAGAATTCCTCAGTGAGGTGCGCCGGGGATGTGCCCGGCAGAATGTCGATTACGATTTGATTCGCACGAGCCAACCGCTCGATGCCGTGCTGGCCCGATATCTCAGCAACCGGCTGGAACGCAACTACCGCTAACCCGCAACGGCTGGAATATCCCAGCGACCGAGAGTACCGCCGCGTAGAGTTACACATCCCCGCAACCTTGACCCGCAAAAGCATCGCCGGCCCATGCCATCGTTTGTCTTCAGTTCGCTCTTCTGGTTAGGGTTGCCGCTGGTCGGCATTCCCGTGATCATCCACTTGATCAACATGATGCGGCATCGCCGGGTCAAGTGGGCGGCCATGGAGTTCTTGCTCATCAGCCTCAAGCGAAACCGCACCTGGGTGCTGCTGAAGCAGCTTTTGCTGCTGCTTCTGCGGATGGCCGCGCTGGCCGTCCTGGTGCTGGTCGTGGCGCAGCCCAAGTTGTACAACGCCCTGGGCGATATATTCGGAAGCAGCCAGACGCACCACATTATCGTGCTCGACGACAGCTTCTCCATGTCGGATCGCTGGGCCGGTACGACGGCCTTTGCCGAGGGGCTGGAGGTCGTGCGGCGTATCGGCAAGGAAGTGGGCCGCCCCACGACTCCCCAAGCGTTCACCCTGCTGCGCACCAGCCGATCGGAACCCGATCTGGCGAAAGTCGTCGTCGACGACGAGTTCGGCACGCAACTGGAGGAAGTGTTGTTGCCCATGGGGCCGTCGCAGTCGGCCCGGGAACCCGAGCGAACCCTCGATGCGATTGCCCAGTTGCTCTCCCAGGCCGACAACGAGCATAGCGTGGTTTATCTGGTTTCCGATTTCCGTACGCGGCAATGGGAACCGGCCGACGACCTGCGCGAGAAACTGCGCCAACTGACCGACGGTGGTGCCCAACTTCATCTGGTCAACTGCGTCGGTTCGGTTCGCCCGAATCTGGCCATCAGTTCGCTCACCCCGGGCCAGGGTGCCCGCGCGGTGAACGTTCCCCTGGACATGCAGGTGACGGTGAAGAACTTCAGCGCCAGAGAGGTTCGCGACGTACAGGTCGAGTTGTCCGTGGACGACGTGACCAAGACCTCCAACGTGACGATCGCCCGTATCCCGCCGGGGGGGAGCGTCACCGAGCACTTCGACCACTCCTTTTCCACCGCCGGCGAACACACGGTCGAGGCGCGGCTGCCGAGCGACCACGTGGCGGCCGACAACGTGCGCCACTGCATCATCGATTGTCCACCCACCGTGCCCGTCTTGCTCGTCGACGGCAATCCGGAACAACGCGACGTCGGATTCTTCGCCGCGCTGTTCGCGCATCGGGCGACCGGGATCAGCCTGCAAGTCGAGCCGCCGGAGTTTCTTGGGCGAAATCCCTTGGAGCCGTATCGGGTCATCTACCTGTTCAACCTCGATCGGTTGGACCGTTCGGCCGTGACGGCCGTGGAGGAATACGTGAAGGGCGGCGGCGGATTGGCCGTTTTTCTGGGGCCCGACTCCATGCCGCGGATCGTCAACGACGAATTCCATCGCCAGGGACAGGGCATGTTTCCCGTGCCCCTGGACGAGCGAAGCAACCCGCGCGATCTGCTCGCCGAAGAAGAGCAAGAAGTGCCCGACTTGGAGTTGCTCGACCATCCCGTGCTCGCGCGATTACACGGCGAGGGTTCGCGCGACGCGGGGGCGAGATACACTTCCTGGGTTTCCGTGCGGCGTTATTTTGCCGTGGCGGAGAAGAAACCCGCCCCCGAGCCGGAACCCACCGCTTCGTCCGAGGAGGAGCAACCGCCGGAAAGCCAATCGACACCCCGCGTGATGGCCCGGCTCCGCAACGGCGCCCCGTTGCTGGTCGAGCGCAAATTTGGCAAGGGGCGGGTGGTCGCGTGTATGACGACAGCCGGACCGTGGTGGAATAACATTGCCAGAACGCCGATTTTCGGATACCTGATACTTGAGTTGCAGTCGTATCTCGCCAATCCGTTGTCCGACGAGATGCAGCGGCTGGTCGATGCACCGCTGGTGGTGCCCGTCGATACCGCACAGTTCCAGCCCGCCGTCGAGTTCTCCATGCCCGAGGGAAGCGCGAGAATGCCCCTGAAGGTGATCGCCGTGCAGGCCGACGCGGCGAAAGCCGACGCCGCGCCAACCAACGGCGACCAGCCCGTTGCCACGTTGGAGGAAGTGCCGACCAGCGGCATCTATCGGGCGAAACTGACGGTGACCGAAGGAGGCAATGAAACGCGCCACTTCGCGGTCAACGTCGACGCCAAGGAGGGAGACCTCAATGCCCTGGCCACCGGCGAGGCCGTCGCCCAGAGACTCGACAAGATCTCCTACACCTACCACGAAGCCGAGCGGTTCCATTTTTCCGGCGCCGATCTGGGCGGATACAACCTGAGCGATGCGCTGTTGTACGCGTTGATTTTCCTGCTGGTGGCCGAACAAATCATGGCCTGGTCGACGAGCTATCATCCGCCCTCCCCGCCCCGAGCGGGAGCGAAAGGAGGTGCCCGCCGATGAACGTCTCCTGGCTCCTACTCGCCGAAACGACGAAGCGAATCACCTTCGCGTGGCGACGCATCGAAACCAACTCCGATTGGATCTTGCCGGTCGCCGTCTGCGTCTTGTGGGTGGTTTTCGTGCGCTGGATGTACCGGCGCGATGCCCGTGAACTCCGGCCGGCTCTGGGCTGGCTATTGACGATCCTCCGCACGGTGGCCATCTTCGCCCTGCTGTTGTTCTACCTCCAGCCGCAATGGCGAACCGAGCATGAGGAGGAAATCGATTCGCGCGTCTTGGTGCTGATCGACACCAGCACGAGCATGGATACGGCCGACGCCACGTCCGAAGCGTTTTCCGACGTCAAGACACGGGCCGAGGCGGTCGCTTTCGCGCTGAGTGCAACCGGGAGCGAAACGGCGCCCTCCGCGGAGGAGACAGAACCCGACGATACAGCCTCCGAAGAGGCAAAGCAAACCGGTGACGAACCGGGCAAGCCGGAATCCGACGACCAGATCAAGCGCGGATTCCTCGATCGGCTGCGCGAAGTGCATGACGTGACGGTCGTCGGCTTCGACGTCGCGCTGGAACGAAAACGGACGCTGGCGAAGTTCGGTTCCGAAGATCCCGAGGGTTCCGAGTCGCCGGCCGAATCCGATGACCCGGCCACCGATACCGCGGAGGAACCGCTCGACTGGAACCAGTTGCTTCGTCCTCGCGGCGACGAAACCCGGCTGGGCGAAGCGATCCGGTCGCTCATCGAGGCGGAACGTTCGACGGTGCTGTCGGCGGTCATCCTCTTCGGCGACGGTCGCTCCAATGCCGGTATCGGCGTCGATGCGGCTGTCGACGTGGCTCGCGACGCGAAGATTCCCGTGCATACCGTCGGGGTCGGGTCGAAGTCGAAACCGACCGCCAACGTGGCCGTCCGCAGCTTCCAGGCACCGGAGCGGGTTTACGCGGGCGCCGAAGGAGAGACGGTCGACGACTACACGGTCAACGGCGTGATCAAGGCCGAGGGCATGACCGGAAAGAAAGTGCTCGTTGAGCTGCTCTCGCGTCCGGCTCGCAACGGCCCGGGCGATGACGCGGCGGTAACCGACCAGCTCGAGGACTCGCTGTCGCTGACCATGGACGAGAAGCCGCAACCGGTGACCTTCACGCTGACTCCCGAGGGACTTGGCCGGCGGATTCTCACCCTCCGGGTCAAGGCCGACGCCGGCGACGCCAATCCCGAGGACAATCAACTCACCGCGGAGGTCGAAGCGGTCGATCGCAAGAATCGGATCTTGCTGCTGGCCGGCGGCCCCACGCGCGAGTATCGCTTTCTCCGCAACCAACTCCGCCGCGACGGTTCGGCGACCGTCGACGTGCTCCTGCAAACCGCCCAGGTGGGAATCTCGCAGGACGCCGACGACATCCTCGACGAATTTCCGCCCACGGCGGCCGAATTGTTTGAGTACGACTGCATTGTCGCCATCGATCCCGACTGGAAAGAGTTGGGCGGCCAGATCGAGCTCATCGAGCAGTGGGTCGCCCAACAGGCGGGCGGACTGATCGTGATCGCCGGTCCCGTCCACGTCGGCGAGGCGGTCGACGGCTGGCTGGAGCAGGGCAACGATCCGGCGATGACTCAGGTCCGGGCCCTCTACCCGGTCGTCTTCAAACGCAGTGTTTCGCTGATCGACGCGGACGACTTCGGCGCCGAGTCGCCCGGGCTGGTCGAGTTCACCCGAGAAGGGCTGCAGGCCGAATTTCTCCGCCTCGGCGATACCCATGCGGACAGCCAGCGGGCGTGGGCCGAACTGGAGGGCGTGTACGGATGTTGCGCCGTACGAGGTCCCAAACGCGGAGCCACCGTCTATGCCTACATGGCCGATCCGGCCACCGACGAAGTCGATCCCGAACGAGTCTTCTTCGCCGGCCACTTTTACGGCTCCGGGCGCGTGTTCTACCTGGGCAGCGGCGAAATGTGGCGGCTTCGCGCGGCCGACGAGGCGTACTTCGAGAAACTCTACACGCAACTGATCCGGCACGTCTCCCAAGGACGCCTGCGGCGCGGGTCCTCGCGAGGCTCGCTGGACTGCGACAAGAAAACGTATCTCGTCCACGGCACGGTTGAGGTGCGAGCCCAATTGACCGATGCCCAATTCCAACCGCTCGTGCTGCCCCCGTCGTCCAAGCAGGTCGTGCCCTTGCGCGTCGTGCTCCCCGACGGAACGGTTCAGCCGGTAGGACTTGAGCCGGTGGCCAATTGGCCCGGTGTGTTCGTGGGCCGGTTTCCCACGCTGCGCATCGGACGCTATCGCTTGGAACTCTCGATTCCCCAGAGCAACGGCGAAGTGCTTGCCAAGCGCATTCAAGTGACCGGCTCCGACCTGGAAGGCAGCAACACCAATCTCGACGACGAGGCGCTGAATCGCATCGCCGAGGGGAGCGGAGGGAAATCGTACTTCGGTGTGGATACGGTCATCGATCCGGAAAGCCTCGATGGGCTGCTTGCCCAAATCGAGGACCGCAAGACCACCAAGACCCACAGAGACGAACCGAATCAACTCTGGGAAAAAACTTGGCTGAAATGGGTGATGTTCTGCGTTTGCGGATTGCTGTGCATTGAGTGGCTGATCCGGCGTTTGGCCAGATTGGCGTGAGGATTAGCGATTAGATGCGATTGGCGCGGGTCTCCCGACCTGGCCGCCGCTGGTGACAACCGACAACCGACAACCGACGACAATCCATGGTCGATCCATCGAACACTCCTGAATTGAGCCCGGTGATTCTCCGGTTTCTGGCCGCCTTGCGCCGACGTATTCGCTGGTACGTCTGGTTGGAAGGCTTGGCCTGGACCGTCGCCTGGACCGGTATCGCCTTTTGGGCCAGTTGGGGGATCGATTGGTTCTTCGAGCCCTCGGCCGTGGTACGCGGGTTTGTTCTGGGAATCGCTCTGCTGGTGATCGGGACGGTCTTCTTCCGCTACGTGCTGCGCCGGGTCTTCGTCCGCCTGAGCGACCGCAACATGGCCGTGCTGCTGGAACGGCGTTTCGGCGAGTTCGAGGACAGCCTGCTGACGGCCGTCGAACTGGGCGGTGCCGAGCAGACGGTTGAATCGGCGGATCCCGAGATGCTCGCCCACACCTGTCGGCAGGCCGCCGATCGCATCCATCTGGCCAAGCTACCCGAGGTGTTCAACCCGGTCCCGCTGCGAAAGAGTATCGCTTCGGCGATTTTGCTCACCGCGGGCGTCGTGACGTTTGCCTTGCTGGGAGGTGAGCCGTTCGAAACCTGGGTGCAGCGGTCGCTGCTGTTTTCCGACAAACTCTACGAGCGAAGGACGGAACTGCTGGTCGAAGGCTTCGAGGACGGCGTGGTCAAGGTCGTCCGCGGCGGAGACGTCGAAGTAATCGCCCTGGCCAATACCTCCAAACCCCTGGTTCCCGAAAGCGTTACCATCCGCTACCGAACGGACGAGGGGGCGCGGGACAAGAAGAAAATGGATCGGGTGGGAACCCCCGGCCAGTACCAGGAGTATTCGTTCAAGTTCGAGGACGTGCTTGTCTCGCACACCTTCGACCTGATCGGGGGCGACGATCGCATCGAGGGCCTGAGAATCGAAGTCGTCGACAGCCCGGCAATCCGCAGGATGAAACTGCGGTGCGACTATCCCGAGTATATGTCCCGCCGGAGCAAGGACGTGAACGTCACCGGTATGATGCGCGTGCCGCGCGGGACCCGGGTGACCGTGTTGGGCGAGTCGAACAAGGATCTCGTCGCCGCGGAAGTCGACATGGTGCGGCTGGCGGCCTCCAAGAAAGAGGAGGACCAGAAGACCCACCAGCGATTGAAACTGGAAGGCCGCAGCTTCGAGTATCCCGTGGGATGGTTTCTCCGGGACCACGAGTTGACGGTCTCCCTGGAGGATACCGACGGAATCACCAGCCGCGAACCGGTGCGACTGGTGATGACCGTGCTGGAGGATCTGGCTCCCCAGGTGGCCATCGAGTTGAACGGGATTGGCCAGGAAATCACCCCGCAAGCCTCGTTGCCCTTCGCCGGCGACGTGACCGACGACTACGGTATCGCCGCCGTCTGGATCGACCACGCCGTCGACACCGCGGAGGCGAAGGCCTTTCCCCTGGAATTCCCGTCCGACCGAAGTGACAAACCGAGCAACCCGCCCATCCGAAAGATCAATCGGTCGCTGGACGTGCAACCCCTGGACCTCGCGGCGGGGCAGACGCTCAATGTCAGCGTCAAGGCGAGCGACGGCTACGCGCTCTCGCGCGACGAGATCCCCCAACTGTCGCGCGACGAAATTCCCCATGTCAGCTCCTCCCAGACGTGGACCCTGAAGGTCGTGACCCCGCAGCGTTTGCGGACCATTTTGCGTCGTGACGAGTTGCGATTGCGGGAGCATTTCGAGGCGATCATCCGCCAGACCGAGGAGACTCGTGATCTGGTGGCCCTGACGCGGTTTGGCGAGGAGCCGGGCGCCACACCCGGAAGTGGGGGTAGCGAGCCGGGAGAGGATGGCTCCGAGCCGGGGGAGGCTGATTCAGAACCCGGAGAAACTCCTGGGGGGGGCGGTAATGGATCTGGCGAGGGAGAAGCGGGCGATGCGGAGGCTCCCTTGAAGGCCGCCGAGCAACGCAAATTCCGGGTGCAAACCGCCCGGGAGAATAGTTATAAGAGTGCCCAGGAGATCCAAGGGGTGGCCGAGGGCTTTGACCAGATTTGTGCCAAACTCGACAACAATCGAATTGAGGATCGCGAGGCGCTGAAAATCCGGCTCTCCGGCGAAATCGCCGTCCCCATGCGGCGGATAGCCGATACAATGTTTGCGGAGCTTGAAAACCGGCTCCGTCGCCTGGAAGACGTCGCCGCGGACGTCCAGCAAGGCCCGGATGCGCGGCAAGCGGCCGTCAACCAGATCGACCACATCCTTGCACAAATGCAGGAAGTGCTCGACCGCATGGAAGACATGGAAGATTTCAACGAATTGATCGAAATATTACAGGCCATCATTGAGGCACAAAAGGACGTCGGCCGGCGTACTAAGGAAGAGAGCAAGGCCGAGCTAAAGGGCCTGACCGACGATGACTGACCGAATGACCATTGGACGGCGGTAACTCCACCTACCCTTGGAGGACGAAGCCATGTTACGGATGATTCGCGTTTCGGCGGCTGTTTGCTTGGTGTGGGCAGTCACCGTGAGTGTCGGCGCCGCGGTCGCCCAGGAACCGGTGCCGGCCAAACCGGCGGCGGTCGATGCCGAGCAACCTAAGGTCGATGCCGAGCAGCCCAAGGTCGATGCCGAACCGGCCGAACCGGCGGAGGCGGCCGAAGCTGAGAAACCGAAGGCCGATGCCGAAGACTCCTTGGCCAAGCGGCAGCAGTCGATCGCCGACAAGTATCGCCAGCTCGACGAAAGTCTCATGCGGATGGTCGAGGTCGTCGATCTGACCGACCCGCATCGGGCCGAACTGCTTCGCAAAGTCATCGCCCAGAGCAAGGATCTTCGGATCGAAGACCAGCTCGCCGCGCTGGTGGACCAATTACGACGCGAGGAACTATCCCGGGCCGCCGACAATCAAGAGGCGATCGTTACCGATTTGCAGGTCTTGCTCGAACTGCTGCTCAGCGAGGATCGCGCCCGGCGAATCGAATCGGAGAAAGCACGTATCGGCCGTATCCTCAAGCAGGTCAAACGCATCATCCGAGAGCAGAAGGGAGTCCAGGGCCGAACCGCCGGTGGCGATAGTGCCGACCGACTCGCCGGAGATCAGGACCGACTGGCAAAGAAGACCGGCGATCTGGCCGACGAAATGAAGGAGGGCGAAGGTAGCGAAGGCGAAGGTGAGCCCGGTGAAGGTGAGCCCGGTGAAGGTGAGCCCGGCGAAGGTGAGCCCGGCGAAGGTGAGCCCGGCGAAGGTGAGCCCGGCGAAGGTGAGCCCGGTGAAGGTGAGCCCGGCGAAGGTGAGCCCGGCGAAGGTGAGCCCGGCGAAGGTGAGCCCGGTGAAGGTGAGCCCGGCGAAGGTGAGCCCGG
>CAYUIQ010000144.1:0-23377 GCA_964444795.1 uncultured Planctomycetaceae bacterium | reverse complement strand
ACCGGTGACTTACGCTCGTCTATTCTCACCCCCCGGCAGCACGTTTGTCAAGTTTTTCGGCTCATCGGGCCCCCGGCATCGCTTCGCAAACCACGCGGAAGCCCACGTTGTGGACCCGTTGCCACACCGGGTAACTGAGCCGGAAAGCCGAACGGCAACGCGTGGGCCGGTCGACCCAGGAACCGCCGCGAACGACCCGTTCGCCCTCGGCCGAGAGGTCGTTACGCCCGTCGGTCGGATCGTAAGGATAGGGCCGATAGACAGACCGGGTCCATTCGGCCACGTTGCCGTGCATGTCGTAGAGTCCCCACGTATTGGGCCGATAACGGGCAACCGTCGAGGTGGCAATCTGGCCGTCGTCGAAGCGGGCGTCGCAGGGGATATTCCCGCCACCGACGGCCGAGGCAAGGATCCCCCGGCCGAAATGGGCCATGATGTTCGACTCCAGCCCACCGGTGGGTCGTGGACTCACGCTCAGCGACTTGTCGGCCACGTTGGCCCAAGTCGAATAATCGGCCTCCACGGCGCCGAAATGCAGCGGGCTCGCCGTCCCCGCGCGACTGGCGTATTCCCACTGTGCTTCGGTGGGCAGCGCGAAGTCGACACCCGTCGTTTCGCTCAAATGGCGACAGAAGGCCGTGGCCTGCTTCCAGGAAACGCGAACCACCGGCTGATCGGCTTCGCCCAGTTCGAGTCCCGGGCCGTCGGGCCCTTGAAATCGCTTGGTAAAATAGCCCGAGTCGTGCGCCGGATCGAATCGGGCGTACTGCTCGTTGGTCACCTCGCACGTACCGATCCAGAAATCGCGCGGGATCGATACGGCGGCGGGTGGACGCTCATCGGCCGCGCCGTCGATCGAACCCATGACGAACCGGCCGGCCGGGATCCGCACCAAACGCATCGCCACACCGGCGCCCAGGTCAACCGTTCGCTCCCACGGGCCGGAAGTCGTTTGCCGACGTCGCGCTTCTTCAGCCGTCAGGGGCCATCCGTCCACCTCGGGCGGTTGCGCTGTCGTTTCAGGCGGTGGCTCCGGTACGATCGGCTCGACCGGCAATCGCTCGATTCGGGCGATCCGCTCGGGATCGTCGATCGCGCCGCCGTACAATCGGGCCAGCTCGCGTCTTCGGCCGGCGGCTCCCTCGGGAACCTCGCACACGTCGCGCCATGAGCCGTGGCACGGACCGTTGAGATCGATCCACGTAACCAGCCGGTCCCAGGCTTCCGTATCCAGTCGCACTCCGTAATGCCCCTTGGCCAGCAGTTGGACCAGTTCGCTGGTGTCGGCATGATACTCGCCGGCCACGTGCAGACCGACGTGATCTTCCACGTTCACCCGGCGAATGTAGGGCAGCAATGCCTCGTAGGCGGGCGTGTAGCGGATCGAGGTGCCACCAAACGCCTCGCGCACCGCGGGGTGCAAGCGCTGCGAACCCAACTTGGTCAACTGCCGGCCGCGGTAGCCGTCAACCAGTCGTTCGGGTCGCAGGTCGGCAATGGCGGGACCGTCGTCGTGGGGCTTTCCGTCGTGGCAGCCGACACAGTACCGATCGAGTACCGGCTGCACCTCGCGCTCGAAATCGAAACCGCGCGCCGGTCCATGCCAGGGTTCGATATTGACCGGCTGCCGGGTTGCCGCGCTTTCGTAACGGACCAGCGGCGTGTCGCGGGGCTTTTCGTGGCACCCGACACACGACACGACCTCGCCCGGCATGGCGGTAAACCAACTCCGCATCAACTGCACGGCCTTGCCCTGCTCGTCGAGCGGCTGCACGCACAGGGGCGTATTGGCCGGCACGCGAAAGGCGGCCGAACCGTCGTCGTCGACCGGCACGGTCCCCAGGATGCGCATCACTTCCCACGGCCCGCCGCTGCCGATCTTATCCGGTCCGGCCAGCCCCGGATAGCCAAAGTGATAGGCCACCACGCGCAGCCGGCGCACCACGCCGCGAGGAACGCCCGCCAAGCCGGGGCCCGCGTAAACGTCGTGCAGATAGACCACCGCGTCGTCGCGGTCCGGGTCGGTTCGGTCGGGAACGATCGGCGGCCGGGCCGTTTTCCTCAGTGGGATCGGCTCGAACAGATCGAATTGCGGCCGCACGCAAACACCGACGATGTTGTCGAAGACGTCGACAAGGTAGATTCCCCACGATGACTTTGCGTTCATCTGCGCCGCCACGAGAAAGTGCCTCTCGCTCAACGGGAAGGGATGGAGAAACTTCGGCCAAGACTTGTCGACCAAGTTGTCTCGGATGACTGTCTCGACCGGTTTGCCCCGGCCGGGGATCCGCTGCACGACGCCGTCGGCCTCGTGCCAGCCCCGGGTCAGGTCCAACAGGGCCAGTTCGCCCATCCGGGGTACTCCGTGATAGCCGGCTACGACCGCCACGATCTTGCCCGGCGCGCCCGGGATGCCTCGCGGGTAGTAGAGCGCGTTGGGCCAGTAGGAGTTGCTTCCGTAGGCGGCCCGTTGACCCGTGCCGTCGGGATTCATCACCATCAGCGGCCGCAAGTACATGTGCATGATGCCCGTGTAGTCCCAGCGGCTGAAGATCACCTGTCCGTCGGGCAATACCGAAGGATGCAGATCGAGATCCTGGTCGAAACACAACTGCCGCACACCGCCGCCGTCGGCGTTCATCCGATACAGCGTGCAGGCGCGTTCCTTGCCGTGCCAACAGGGCACCGCCGTGTACGAGGCGGTCGAGGCGTAAACGATGCCCCCGTCGGGCAGATAACAGGCGTCGAAGTTGTCGACGTCGGCGTGATCGTCTCGGCTTACCGGGCGCAAGCCGCTGCCGTCGGTCTTGAGTTCGTGGATTTGCCAGTTTCGATCCGTGGGCATCGTAAAAAGCAGCCGATCGGCGTCGAAGTGCAGATCGATCTCGCCGACGAACCGTCCCCCCTCGGGCCGAAAGAGCGTGCGCAGCGTGCCGTGGTGCCCCAGGGGCGAGAGGACGGCGATGTCGTTGTCGTAACCGGTTTGCGGAATGCCCGCGTTGCACTTGTGGTTGACCGGCAGGCCGAGTTGCCCCCGCTTGCGCCGGAGAAGTAGCAGTTCATCGAAATCCAGCAGCGGGTTGTCCATCAGCGCTTCGCGTCGGAGCCGCCAGAATTTTTCCTTTGCCGCGGGATCCGCCAAATCGCCAGCCGCTTCCAGCGCATCGAGTTCGGCCAAGTACTGCCGGCCGCGAGGGTACTGCCCGCCGAAGGTTTCTGTTAGGTCGACGATTGCCAACCGTAGCGACTCGAAGCGATGCGCATCGGCCGGTTCCGCGCCGAACGTGGCGGTGGGGAGAGACCATGCAAGAAGCACGATCAACAGCATGCGATGGAACATGGGGCGCCTTTCCGAACAGGAGCGTCTCGCTAGTACCAGATGACCACCGTCCTCAATCAAAACAAATCTATCCTCTGTTTCCTCTGCTCACTCCTGTTCAAGTTTCCTTTTTTGAACAGGAGGAAGCAGAGAAGGTTATGTCAGTTCGCCGAATCTGCACCGGGGAGAATCAATCGGGACACGCCTTCGGTTAGTCTTTCTACATTGAAGTTAATCAATAAGCCCAGCGGAATATCCAGCAGTCTCATGCAGCTCAGTACTTGGGCCTTGTGGATCGGGTGCATGGTCTCGACGGCTTTGACTTCAACCAAGAGGCAGGAATTCACGAGGAGATCGAACTTCAGTGGATCCTCACGCTCGAAACTTCTGTAACGAATGATCACTGACTTCTGGGCCTGCACGTCGCACCCTCGCAGTTCCAACTCCTTGCCGAAACACCATTCATACACCGATTCGAGCAATCCCGGCCCTTTGTCTTTATGAACCTCAATCGCCGCCCCGATGACATCGCGTGTCATACTGTTCGCCTGTTTGTAAAGACGATGCATGTAGCTCCCTGCCCTGCTGGGTTCAAAACAAATCACTTCTCTGCTTCCACTGCTCCCTCCTGTTCCAATCTTCGTTTTTGAACAGGAGGAATGCGAGTACTCAGTCTATACCTTTCCCACGATGTTTCCAAGCTGTGGCTCCCCCGGGCCGTTTTCTTGACAGTCTCGCCATGCCATGCCACACTGGAGGGCAAGTTCTGCCGCGAAACGTGGCCGATCGAACGAAAACCGACCTCGGCGAGAGAACCATGCCCAAGACATTACTCCTTGCCGCCCTGTTGTTGGGTGTGTCGCAATCCACCGTCACCGCGGCGGAAACCAAAACATCCGACCGGCCAAATATCATCTTCATCATGTCCGACGATCATTGCTCCCAGGCGGTGGGAGCTTACGGCGGGCGATTGGCCAAGCTCAATCCCACGCCGACGATCGATACGCTGGCCGCCGAGGGCGTGCTGTTCGAGAACTGTTTCGTGACCAACTCGATTTGCACCCCCAGCCGGGCGTGTATCATCACGGGTCAGTACAACCACTTAAACGGCGTCCACACACTGGGCGGCCGCATCACGCCGAAAAACCAAACCCTGGCCATCGAGATGCGCGGGGCCGGCTACCAGACGGCCATGGTCGGCAAATGGCACCTCAAGGAAGAGCCCAACTTCGACTACTACAAGGTGCTCCCCGGCCAGGGCAGCTACGTCGCCCCAACCTTCAAGGAATCGACCGCCGGAAGTTGGCCGAAGAATGTCGTGCGGATGAACGGCCATTCGTCAGACTGCATTACCGACAGCACGCTGGCCTGGCTGCAGCAGCGCGACAAGACCAAACCGTTCTTCCTCATGCATCACTACAAAGCGCCGCACGACATGTTCACCAACGCCAAGCGGTACGACACGTATCTCGAAGACGTGGACATTCCCGAGCCGGACTGCATGTGGAGCCAGCCGAACTTCGGCTCGATCGCCACCCGGGGGCACGAGGACGAATGCCTGCGGTACATCGGAACCTCGATCGGCCGGCGGCACGCCTTTCGCAATTACACCAAGTCGTGGGCCAAGGATCCGACCCTCTCCGACTCCCAAGCCAAGCGACTGGCCTACAACGTCTACATGAAGAAGTACCTGCGATGCGTCAAGGGCGTCGACGACAATCTCAAGCGCCTGTTCGACTATCTCAAAGCCGAGGGCCTGTACGACAAGACGGTGGTCATCTACACGGGCGACCAGGGATTCATGCTGGGCGAACACGACTACATGGACAAGCGGTGGATGTACGACCCCTCGCAGCGGATGCCTTTCTTGGTCCGCTATCCGAAGACAATTCCCGCCGGAACCCGTAGCGACGCGATCATCGAGAACGTCGACTTCCCGGCCCTGATGCTCGATTTCGCCGGCGTCGAAACGCCCGAAACGATGCAGGGCCGCAGCTTCCGCCGGATTTGCGAGACGGGCAAGGAGCCGGACGGCTGGAAGAAGGTCGCCTACTACCGCTACTGGATGCACATGGCCCATCACTGGAACCCGTCGCATTTCGGCATCCGCACCAAAGAGTACAAGCTGATCTTCTACTACGCCTGTGATATGAAGGGCGGCAACCAGACGCCTCCCGGGTGGGAACTCTACGACCTGAAGAAGGATCCGGCCGAAGTCAACAACGTGTACGACGATCCGGCGTACGCTGAGGTGGCCAAGCGGATGAAGCGGCAGTTGGGCGACGTTCGCCGCACGGTGAAGGACACCGACGAACAGTTTCCCGAGATGCGAGCGGTCATCGACGAATTCTGGGACTACGACGCCGCGGACCGCGCCAAGGCGATCCAGATTTCGCACGACTACGCCGGGCGGGAAGAGAAACGCCGCAAGTGAAAAAGGGGTTGGGTGCCACTGGCGTCTCGCCAGTGCCTTCTGGGCTCGTAGCTTGCACCCTCCCCAACCAAAACAACCTCCCTCGGCAATCGACATCACGGCCGGAACTCAAGCAGGGGGTGGACCCGCCTCGCGGGGAGTCGTAGCGTACGGCGTCGCTCCAAGGCGATCAACTCGCGGTGTGTTTCTTGGTCACTTCCAAGAGCAAGCTACGGGCAAGAATAGCACTGGCGAGACGCCAGTGGCACCCAACTCATCCGAGACCGCAAGGTACACATGAATCCAGAGTGCGACAAACGCCCCAATCAACTCGCCGCGCGACTCCTTGCGGTGGCCACGAGGATCGTGGTTTACGGAAGTCTCGCCACGGTAGCGGCGATCGTGCTGATGCGGTACGCGCAACCCCGATTAGACTCGCGCGTAGCCGGCGACGGGGGCTCCGAATCTGGTGCGCCGCGACAAACCGCGCCGGCGACCAGCGCCGACTGGCCCCACCTGCGAGGTTTCGCTTGTGATGGTCACGGCGGCGCCGAGATCCCGCTGGTCGATCACTGGCCCGCCGAGGGTCCGCCCGTGTTGTGGACACGGGAGTTTGGCACGGGGTATTCCGCTCTGATCGCCGTGGAAGACCGGGTCTACACACAGGTCCAGGACCTTTACGGCCAGTACGTGGCTTGCCTGGAGGCGGAAACCGGCGAGCAGCGATGGCGTACGCATTACGCCCCGCCGTACAACGCCCTGGAGCAATACCCGGGTCCTCGATCCACGCCCACGTGGTACGCCGGCCGGGTCTACTTCGCCGGTCCCGAGGGCACCGTGGGGTGCCTCGACGCCGAAAACGGAGCGATCGTTTGGAATCGGAACGTGCTAGAGGACTTCAGCGATCGCGAAATCCGCTTCGGCTATGCCAGCTCGCCTTGGGTCGAAGACGGCCGCGTGATTGTTTCGGTGGGCGGCAAGGATGCCAGCGTGGTCGCCCTGGATGCCGACGACGGCTCGCTACTCTGGAAATCGGGCGACGAACCGGCCAGCTATTGCTCGCCGATGCCCATTACCTTCGACGGAGAGCGGCAGTTCGTCGTCTTTCAGCGAAACGCCATGTACGGGATTGCTCCGGCCGACGGTCGGATCCTTTGGGAAACACGGATCGCGCCGGACTACAATCCCCACGCCGCGGCGCCGCTGTACGAAGAACCCTACTTGATGGTCATGCTTGCCTTTCACAAAGGTTCCGCCCTCTATCGTCTCGATAAGACCGAGTCGGGCCACGCGGCCGAGTTTCAGTGGCGCCGCTACCGCCGCATGTCGCACGACGTGGCCTCCAGCGTGCTGGTCGACGGCTGCGTGTATGGCTTCGACCTGCGCGACCCCCAAGCGCGCATCCAACGGCCCTCGCACGGCAAGTTCACTTGTATGGACTTTCGCACCGGCGAGATTCGCTGGACGATCGAGGAGCCCGACCGTTCGACCGAAACGGCAGACCATGCGACCGAAACGCCGGACGATTCGATCAAAGCGCCGGGCCATTCGAGCGTGATCGCCGCCGATGGAAAACTGATCCTGCTCAACGATTCGGGTGAACTGATCCTGCTGCGGGCAACGCCCGAGAAGTACGATGAATTGGCGCGAGCGAGCGTCTTTGGGGACGAGCGATGCTGGATTACGCCGACGCTGGGTAGCGGTTTCGTCTACTTGCGTTCGCCCACACGGATCGCCTGCGTTTATCTGGGCGATGAAGCGAAGCTGGGTGAGCAGCAACGGGCCCGCGCGGTACGCACCAGCCAGATCGAAAAGGCGAGTCCCTGGAATCTGCATTTCCTGCTGGGCGGCGAGCGCGAATACCCGGCCGCGGCGCCGTCCCGCGAGGAGTTGGTCACCTGGTACTTGGCTAGCATGGCGAGCATGGCGGCCGCCGCGCTGGCGGCCCTCTTGGGAGCCGTCACGCTAAGGTGGTCCCGTCGCGAACTGGCGGTGCCCGTTTCGCGACGATTGTTCTGGTCGGCCACGCTACTTCTGGCGTTGGTGGCGACACCCCTGGGTAACGGCTTTTCGGACACGTTTGTCTTCACCTGGCCGCTGGCGGTGTTCGCCGTTCATCAGGCCACGCTTGCCGCGATCATGCGCGACCGGAAGCTCGCGGCCGCTACCGGTGGCGGCCGCGTCGATCTGGAGCCTTCCGCCCCGTGGGCCGGCTCGGCGATGGTGTTGGCACTCCACACGACCTGCGTGGGCTACTACCTGCTGTGCAAGCACCTGGGCATGGACCTGCAATGGATCTACCTGGCCGGTCTTCTCCCCGCCGAACTGCTGGCCCTGCCCGCCGCGCGAAAGCAGGCCCAACGCACACACCCCATCGCCGAAATCCTCTGGGCCGCCGTCGCCTTTTCTTTGTACTTCTGGGCCGCCTCGGGGCTGGGTGTCGCGTGGCAGTGGTGGTCGACGGGGGGAGCGTATCAATGAGCGGCCCGGCTCGCCGGATTTGCCGCCGGTCGATCGCTATTCCCTCCCAACTCGCACCTGCAAGTGACACACGGCCCGGCGGCCTTCGTCGTCGGTTCGCTCGACGCGCACCAGGTAGTGGCCCGGCTTGGCGTAGCGGTGTGTGACCGCGGCGTAGCCGTCTTTGGCCGACGAGCGGACGTTGCCGTCGGAACGGGTCGTGACGGCCGGGGTGCCGTCGCCGAAGTTCCAACTCTCGCGGCCTTCGGTCGTGCGGAACGTGCGAACCTTGAACGTCACTTCGTCGCCGGCCTTGATGTCGCGGGTCGGCTGGTAAACGGCGTGAATCGTCGGGGGAATCGAATCGGGCTGCTCGCGGTCCAGAACGTGGACGATGGCGAAGTCGTAGTCGATCCGGCTACCGACGTCGGTCACCTTTACGATCTCGCTGTAATAGCCGGGCTGAGCGTATGTTCGCTCGATCTTGGCGCCGTTGGCGGTTGTTCCGTCGGTGAATGTCCACCCGTAGCCCGTGATGTTGCCTTCGGCGCTGTACGACCGGGTGGCATCGAGCGTGACCTTCCCGCCTGCCCAGATAACGTGGTGCGGTCGGGCCACCGCGACCAGTTTCGGGTCGTGTTCTCGCAGGTGGGCTTCCCAGGCAAAACAGTACGCCTCTTGACATCCCCACAGCCCCGAGGGCATGCGACAGTGAATGTCGAAATGCAGATGCGACCAGCCGCCGCTGCCGCCTTCCTTGCCGAGGATGCCGATCGGATCGCCGGCGCGAATGCGCCGACCCGGCTTCACCGTCTCGTCGATCGAGAAGAGATGGCTGTAGCGGTAGTACCAACCCCGGGCGTCGAGAATGTAAACAACGTCGTACCGCGGCTTCACCGGCGTATCGTCGAAGCCGGGCAGTCTCTCCGTGCCCACCGACACGACCAGTCCGTCGGTGGCGGCGACCACCTCGGTCATCCCCTCGCAGCCGCCGAAATCGAGCCCGTAGTGGTAATAGATCTTCCGTACCTTGGGGTCTTCGCAGGCGTTGACGTAACACGGCTGGTTGGCCATCTGCGTGGCGCTGGCAAACCATCGCTGGCGGACCGGATAGACGAACGTGCCGGGCCGAACCAGCGGCGAACCGGCCGGCCATAGCCGCAATCGGGCGTCGGCGGTCAGCCCCCAATAGTCCGAGCCCGCATTCTTGACGTATCCCCCGGTAATCGGGCAATCGATCCGCACGCCTCCGACGGTCTTCGGCAACTCATAATTGCCCGCCACGAGGCGAACCGTCTTCCCATCGACCTCGACCTCGACCTCCGCCCGGCGCACGGCACCGCGCACCTCGCCGGTCGTTTCCCGCAAGTCGAGCAGCTTGACGTCGACCTTTCGGCCGTCACAGAGCGTAACCTCCTGCGATTGGCCCCGATCGAGATCGACCACCCGCACCAACGGCGTAAGTGCCGGTCCGGGCGGTTCGGCACGGGCAGTCGACACCATCGTCACGAACACCAACAGAGTGACGTTCAAGCGATACGGCATGTTTCTCTCCCGTTATGGTTTCGTTGCCTCAATTAACCTCGCCAACTCCGCCCGGGCCTTTTCGTACGCGGCCGGGTCGCTCTCCCATTGATACCAGGAACCGGCAAGCGGGAGGACGATCTTTTCGGCCGCCTCGGTCTGGCCGTGATCTTCGAGAATGGCCAGGTACTCGTAATCCTCGATCGCGTCGCGCAGGGCTTTCAGCCGCAGGCTCGGGGCGATGCCGTCGTAGCCGACCGCGCGGCCGGGATAGACGATCGTGCCTTCGCCGTTATATAGCGGGTCCTTGCGGCCCTGGCGCCGGTCGAGCGTCTTGGGGTCGGTCCACGGGTCGTCGACCTGTTTCCAGAACGACATGCCGCCCCAGTAGAGCAGCCCGCGAATGCGATATCGCCAGGCGATCCACGCCGGCACGCGGTAATGCAGCAGCGGATAGTCGATGTGCCACCAGGGCGTTTTCTCGCGCTGGCACAGAGCCGTGTAGGTCCAAACGGTTTCGCCCAGCGCCTGCCGCCGCGTGGCGTTTTCCGCTTTGAATAGCGAAAACAACGGGCACCAGATATCGACCGCCCCGTACAGATCACCCCACGACTCGTCTTGCGTCCAAGTTTGTTCGACGACCAGCACCTTGACCACCGACTGGGCTTCGACGATGGCGCGTCCCCACCGTTGCACGTAACGGTAAGCCTCCTCGTCGTTCGGTTCGTCCTTCAGGTAGGTATAAAACACCACGCCGGACCGGTCGAGTTGCTCGGCGGCCCGATCCCACGCGGCCAGCCACCGGTGTAATCGATCGCGCTGCTGGTGCGGATCGTCGACGGCAACGCGGGGGTGGGGGATGCAAAACGCATTGACGTGATAGCGGTCGACGAACTCGCGAAACGCGTCGACCTGTTCGGCCGGGATGCGAAACGAACCGTCGGGCTGTTCGGCCGGTACGAGGCTTCCCGAGGGGGGCGTGGCGTTGATGCGATGACGGCTGAGCATGTCGGCGCATTGCGTCTCGACGGCCGCCCAATCATCTGGCTCGGGCTCCTTTCCATCGGCCGCCCGCTGGCGATAGTAACCGCGCATGCGTCCGGCGGGAGAGCCCAACGCGGTGCGCATCGTGGAAACCCGGGGCAGGCGGAAATCCCAGACGGTCAACTCGACGGGAATCTCGACCGGTTCGGCGCCCTGCGCCACGACGCGATAGGTTCCCCGGTAAACCCCGGCGGCCGCTTCGGGCGATACATGGACGTCGATCCAGAACCCGTGCGTTTGCCCGGCGGGCATGTCGAAGGGAACCGCTTGCAGCGGCGCGCCGGATAACGGTTTGCGAGATAGCGGGTGGCGCAACGGGATCAGCGGGTCGGGATACCAGCCCGGGATGAACTGATCGTTGCGATAGGTGCCGTCGGTCAATTCGAGTTGATGCTGGCGAAAGAGCCGCGCGCTGGCCGCCGGAATCGTCGCCCCGCCGGGTCCGTGAAGATCGCCCGGCTCAATGTTAATACCCGGCAGCGCCGCGTCGGACCGCAGCAGGATCTGAAAGCTTTCCCACTCGTTCCCCGCGGCGGCCATGACCACGCCCAGCGAATCACCGGGCGGCGCGTCGCGAAGCACGCGCACCGTATGCGCGGTCGTCCAGACGTGCAACTCGGCTCGGGCGGAGTCGGCGACCGTGATCGCCCAGAGACCCACCAGTAGTGGTCCGACACGCCACGAGAATCCCGTCTGGTACAAGAACATCGAACGGCTCCTTTCGATTCAATCGAACGCGGTAGGATACCGGTCAGTTCTCCGGCTCCAGTGCCTGAAGTCCCTTCAGAATTTCCGGCGGGACCTTGAAGACCGTGCCGTGGCGGGTGCCCGGGGGAAAACTGAGCTGCTCGGTGATGTCGGTCCAGGTTTTTAGGTCTTTGGAGGTCACCGCCCCGTAGCGATGGCGGCGGTAACAGTCGAAGTAGACGAACCAGGTGTCACCCACCTGGATGGCGCTGGGGCCCTCGACCCAATCTTGCCGGGTGATCGGCTCGGGCGGCACGTCGAAAGGCCCGTCCGGCCGGTCGCCGGTGGCCATGAGGATCACCTTGCGAGGCGTCGGGTGCAGACGCTCGTCTTTGTAGAAGAGCAGATACTTCTGGCCGGCGCGGGCGAGAAACCCGTCGATCACGTTGTAGCCCGGGTCGAAGAACAACCGGGTGGGAGTGAACTTCTTGAAGTCGGTCGTCGTGGTGCCGTAGATGCGATGGTTATACTTGCTCTCGCTGGATCCGGCCGTATCGGGGAAACGCCCGGGGATGGTCGTCGACCAGAGGATCACATAGCGGCGGCTCGGGGCGTCGTAAAACACTTCCGGTGCCCAGCAGTTGCGGCAGCCCGGTTCATGGGTCATCACACCAATGGTCCGCTGAGGGGACCAGTGGATCAGATCCTCCGAATGCGCGTAGCCGATCACGTTATCGGTCCACGAGGTGGTCCAGACCATGTGAAAGGTGCCGTCGGGGCCGCGGACGATGCTCGGGTCGCGCATCAGCTTGTGACGGCCGACCTCAGGCGCCAGCAGCGAACGGTTGCCGTTGAGGGCCGACCATTTCAGGCCGTCCGTACTGGAGGCCAGATGCAGGCCGTCCTCGCCGTTTCCCTTGAAGAACGACAGCAAGTAGGCGCTGTTGTTGTCCGATTCAGCGGCCGCGAGCACCGCCTGAAGCAAGAGCATCCCGATTGCAAGAGATGGGAGACCGGTGGCGAGACGGCGTTTCATGGGTGTTCTCGTGTTGCTCTATTCGCCGGGCGATTCCAGCGTGATGGTGCTCTCGATGGTGATGGGCCAGGACATACCGGCCGGCATTCCCGGCGCGCCGGTCACGTTGACCTTCCCGGTGAGCTTTTGGGTGGTCTTGGCGCTAACCGTCCATCCGGTCGCTTCATCCAGGACAAACTGCCCCTGCTGCTGGCCGCTGAAGTCGTACTTCAAGCTCACCGGCCCCATCTTGATCGGACCGGCGTTGGCATTGGAACTGATCTTCGACTTCACGTCGATGGTCGCCTGGCCGTCCTTGCGGGATTTCAACGTCCAAGTGTTCTCCAACTGCATGGGGAACCCTTTGGACATCGTCACCTTTCGGTTCCACGAATCGCCGATGTCGACGGGCTCGTCGGGATAGATGGCCGTAAGTTGCTCCATGCTGTCCTGCATCGCCTGATCGCCGAACTGCTGCTTGAGCGAGTTTTCCAGCGCGTCGCGCTGCGGACCGGCCGGAATGTCCATGCTCTGCAACACGTGATCGAACAACTTGTCGACCCCTTCGACCTTGGTGATTCGACCCTCGGGAGTCAGGGTCAGCGAGAAGCTCTGTCCCAATTGCGCCGCGAACGCCTTGGCCATCGGATTGACGGTCGCCGTCGGATGGGCCGAATCGTACTCGACCGTGCCCGTGGGGCCTTTCTGGCGGAAGAGCACCGAATCGTAAGTCACCTTGGCCGAGATCGCGCCGTTGGCATCGACGTCGGTCACGGCAAACGAGTAGCCCATCCCCAGCGTTTGATCCATGTCGACCTTCCGGCCTTGGATCGTCTGCGAGATTTTCTGCTGGGCGGTCATCTTCAGGTTGTACGTTTTGCCTTCGGCCAGGTTCAGCCGCAGGGAAACCTTATCCTCCGCGCGGGCGTCACCGGCCGCGGCGCAAATCGCGCCCGCGGCAATCAACAGGGCCACGACGGCCCGAAAGCGGGTTCTGCTGGTCATGGGAAATCTCCTTCTGTGGGAAAATGGGTCACGTTTCTGAATCCCCCCCGGCCGGCAGCCCCCGAGGTCGCCGGCACCGCAAGAGTGCCGGCACGGCAACGCCCCGCATCATAACGCGTACCGTGCCGCGGGGCAAATGTGTACCAAAGAATCTTGCCCGGCACCACCGCCGGTGTCCCAAAGGGCCTCCAGCGGCAATACCGGGCAAGGTCACGCATCCGCGGTTGGGCGACTACCGGGGAACCGTGAAGCTGATCCCACCGACGTAGATGCTGAAGACAATGATCACCAGCATCAGCAAGCAGATCTTGCGCTCCTGATCGCTGCCGGTCGAACTGACCACGATCAGGCCGAAGACCAGCACGAGACTGCCGATCACAAACAGCATGCCGCTCCACCAGGCGTCCATCGCACGGATGTTCCTCGCGTCGCGGGCCGCGTTGTCAAGATCGAGGCCGTCGTCCATCTCGTACTCCTCCTCGGCTTTGGCACGTTTCTTGGCCAAGTCCTTCTGCGCGTCCTGGCTCTCTTCGAGATCCTCTTCGAGACCTTCGACCTTCTTCTCGTCGACTTCGTCTTCCTCTTCCTCGGCTTCGATGTCCTCCTCGATCCCCTTGATTTTCTTGGCTGCGGCGATTTCCTGCTGGTCCCAATCGTCGCTGAACTGGTTCTGGTAGTAATCCCTCTTCGCCCCGGCTCGCTCGACGCCACGCTCGCCGACCGAGTCACATCCTTTGGCGAAGAAGACCAACAGAAGACCGGTTACGAGCATGCAACGGCCGGTCTGGTACGAGAACCAACTGACCTTGGCAACTCCGGACGCGATTGCCGAGAAACGCTCGCCGACACTTGGGCCGGCTTTTGGTGCAACGGTTTCCTCCGCTTGCGGTTGTTCGCTGGGAACTTCGTCGGCCATGATCTGACTCTCCCATTAAAAAGAGACTGGTGAAACGAGTTGAGACAAGGGAACCCCGACAGGCGGGAATCGCCCGACGGGCCGACGACCAGCCTAGCGGCCCGCCGCTCCCTTCACAAGAGGGGCAAGGAAAAAGTTTCAGCCGGGAATTCCCGGCTGCGGGCCCTGGTCTTCCGGACCGTAGCGCCCTCGGTACCGGTCGGCCGGATACTTCTTCTCGTTCTTGACCATCTTATCGGCCAGCGCGGCCGACAGATCGATACCCAGTTCGTTGGCCATCGCCAAGAGGTAGCAGAAGACGTCGGCCATCTCTTCGGACACGGCGCCGAGCGAGTGTGGGCGGCCGGCCACGGCGAGGGATTGCTCGGCCGTGAGCCACTGGAAATGCTCCATCAATTCGGCCGCCTCGACGGCCAGCGCCATCGACAGATTCTTCGGTGTGTGGAACTGCCGCCAATCGCGCTCATCCACGAAGCGCCGCACGTCGCCGCGCAGTTGGGCCAGGGTTGTCGTGGCGTCGCTCATCGTTCACTCGAACCCGGGGAGAATCTGCTGGATCGGTGGGTGCTTCCGCTCCTGGTAGCGGTGGCGATAGCCTTCGGCCAGATGGATGGTAATCTCCAGAGCGAGGAGATCCGCTCGCGTCATCACGTGCCGCGTGCTGCGCGTTCCCAGCCCGTTGATCAACTCCTCCAGCACATGGAGGTGAAGTTGCATGGCCTGGCGGGCGGAGACACCGGCGGTAGCCAGTAGTTCGGCCAGCCGGGCCATCTCGCAGCCCAAGTTTCCCGAACCCATGATCACGTACGTTCGCAACAGTTCGCGATAATGGGCGACCAGTTCGGCGGGCAATTCCGGTGGCGGCTGATTCCGCATGGATCGATCGGCTTCGTCCGGGGCGAGCCCATCGGCGGAGGAGACGCCGGCCGCGGAGATCTCGCGTGGGGAGGCCTGGTCCGGGGAAGTCGGATCCTGGGGGACTTCACCGCGAGCGGTTTGCCGCATGGCTTCCAGATCGTCGATCAGGCAGCGTTGTTGCAGCAGCAGTTGCTCGGCTTCCTCGTGCTCGCGTTGCAGGCGTCGCTGCTCGGCCAGGTAAAGGCGGCGATTCTCGCGGATCAAATGGTGACGCTCAACCGACCGGGCGACAACCCAAATCAACTGGCGCGTCGTCGCCGTATTGACACACACGTAGGCGTCGGCACGGACCTCGTAGCACAGGGCGGCCATCTCTTGTTCGCTTTGCACGCCCAACACGATGACTGGCTCGTCGGAGCCGCCGGCCCGGTAGCCTTCGGTCAGTTCCAGCGCGTCGAGTTGCCCGGGGTCGTGGCTGATCAGCACCGCGTCGAACACTTCGTCGCGAAGCCGGGCCAGACCGGCCGCGCTGCCCACCGCTTCGTCCAGACGAACGGCCGAGGCGCTGTCGGCGGCAAAGGCCTCGGCAAGCCAACCGCCGGTGCGCAGCGGCGAACTGATATAGAGCACGCGCATCCGCACCGGCAGGCCGCCGGAGGGAGGAGGACACGCTGGACTGTCCATGATGGCCGTAGTCATACGGGGGGGTTCTCGATCGATCCCACGGGCGATTTTTCCCCGAGTCACCTCGTGTCGCGGTACTGTAGCGAAGGCCGCGGCCGGGGTCAACAGAAACTCCATGACACGCGATGGAGGGGTCCTCGCGCTGCCCTTGTCGAGAACGCGAAAACGGGATAGCATGGGGTAACTGAGCAATTTCTTACCACTCCCATTAGGGGTCACCAGGGAAGCCTGCCGCACGATAAGGACATCAACCATGGATGTGACGCTCAGGGAGTTGGCCAAGCTGGTCGAGGGGGAACTGACCGGCGACGGCGACTTAGTGGTCCACGGCGCGCAGCCTCTATGCGACGCCGGCCCCGCGGACATCACCTTCCTGGACTGCGTCGAGAAGGCCAACTGCCTGGCCGACTGCCGGGCAGCGGCGGTCGTTGCGCCGAGCAACTTTGCCGACGACGTGCTGCCGGTGATTTGCGTCGACGACACCCATCAGGCATTTGCCCGAATTGTGCGGCATTTTCGTCCCCCTCGACCCCTTCGGCGCATCGGTGTCAGCCCGGCGGCCATGATCAGCCCCAGTGCCGTTCTGGGCGACAACGTGGACGTGTACCCGGGGGCCACCATCGGCGACGAGGTGGAGATCGGCGCCGGTTCGACGATCCACTCCGGCGCTCATATTCTGACCGGCGCGAAGATCGGCCAAGAGGTGACCATCTTCCCGGGTGCCGTGATCTACGAGAATACGACGATCGGTCCACGATGCATCATCCATGCCGGGGCCGTCCTGGGAGCCTACGGATTCGGCTACGACACGCACCAGGGGCGTCACCAGTTGTCGGCCCAGTTGGGCGACGTCGTGTTGGGATCCGACGTCGAGATCGGCGCCGGCACTACCGTCGATCGAGGGTCCTACGGCTCGACGGTTATCGGCGAAGGAACGAAAATCGATAATCAGGTCCAAATCGCCCACAACTGCCGTATCGGCCGCCACAACATTCTCTGCGCGCAGGTCGGTATCGCCGGCAGCACGTCGACGGGCGATTACGTGGTGATGGCCGGGCAGGTGGGAGTGCGCGATCACGTCCGCGTGGGCAACGGCGCCACGCTGGGGGCCATGGCCGGCGTGATCGGCGACGTACCCGACGGGGCGCGCATGGTCGGTATCCCCGCCACGCCGGCCCGCGATCAGAAGATGATGCTGGTTTCCCTGGCCAAGCTGCCGGGAATGCGGAAACAGATGCGGCGCTTGCAGGATACCGTTGCGGAACTGGCCGAGAAGATCGCCGCCGCCGAGGACTCGGCCGAGAATGAGGCTTCGGCGACTCGGCCTCTTTCTCCGAGCAAGGTTCGCGGCCGAGATGCCTAGGATATCGCAAAGGGAGTCCGAAGATGGGGACTGGCTCCGTCGAGAGTCTGGTTTTGAAGTGGTCGAGGCGTTTGCCGACGGTGCCTGTCCCCTTTTTCGGACGGGCCATCGGCAAGCACCGTGAAAAAGGGGGACAGGCACCTCGCGGCAATCATTTTCCCAAGGATTGGACCTGCCTTAGGCTCGGAGCCAGTCCCCATTTTTCACTCCCGCTTTCAGTTCGCCTCCGAATGGAATTGGAGCTAGACCGTTGCAGTCAGAAACCGTGGTAAACGCGCGACGGCACGGCGGGACGCTTGGCCAGGCGGGCAACGCCCGGCGAATCGGCCTATTGGCCGGCTGGGGACGCTACCCGATCCTCGTGGCCGAAGCCCTGCGCCGCCAAGGTTTCCGCACGTACTGCCTGGGAGGCGTCGGCCATGCCGATCCGAAGCTGGCCGAAGTGTGCGAGGAGTTTCGCTGGATCGGTCTGGGGAAAATGGGCCGCGCGATCCGCTTCTTTCGCCGCCACGGAGTGACCGACGCCACGATGGCCGGCAAGTTTCACAAGGTGAAGCTGTTCCAACCCTGGATGTGGATACGCCATCTGCCCGACTGGCGGACGATTCGCGCTTTCTACCCTCATTTCGCCTCGCGCCGCAAGGATTGCCGCGACGATTCGCTGCTGGGTACGATCGTCGACGAGTTTGCCGCCGACGGGATCCGTTTCGGACCAGCCACCGATTACGCACCGGAGTTGCTCGTGAAACGTGGAACACTGACCCGCCGCGAACCGTCCGCGTGGCAAGCCAAGGACATTCGCTTCGGCTGGAATCTGGCCAAGGAGATGGGCCGGCTGGACGTGGGGCAAAGCGTGGCCGTCAAGGATCTGGCCGTGCTGGCCGTCGAGGCGGTCGAGGGAACCGACCAGTGTATCCGCCGCGCCGGCACCCTCTGCCGAAGCGGTGGATTCACCGTGGTCAAGGTGGCCAAACCCCAGCAAGACATGCGCTTCGACGTGCCGGCCATCGGCCTGGGAACGCTCCAGGCGATGGTCGAAGCCGGCGGGCGCGTGCTGGCGGTGGAGGCCGACCGAACGATTATCATTGACCAGGAAGAAGTGGTCGATTTTGCCAATCGAAACAAGCTCGTCATCGTTGCGCTGGACGCCGGCGCCTTGGATGACGCCCTCCAAACCAACCAACTGTCGAAGTCCCCGGAGACCCCGTGTTGATCGAGGAAAAGGTAGAAGAAGAGCGGGCGGGCCAGACCGTGTAGCGCGGTTCGGTCCGCCCTCCCCGCGACTCACTTCCCAAAATCCTCAACAGCTATTCCTTCCCGCGTATCTCGAACGGCGCGGCGGTCTCCGGACTTCTTTGACCCGACGCCCCTTTCAGCCCCCGGCTTTGCCGGGGGGCCGACCATGCACAAGACCCTGTTGGCCTTATGGACGCTTCTGTTGATCCTCGGCATCGCCGGATGTCAAGGCCCCTCGGCGGCCACCCCGCCCGTGTCCACGCCACCCGCATCCGCCGCAACGACCGACGTGAAGGAGCCGGCCCGAGGCTTCGATCCGCTGGGAGATCTTGAAATGTCGCTGGTCTTCTTTCCCTCAAAGTACCCCGAGGGCGAATGGAAGCCCGCCCTGCTGACGGCCCCCCATGGTCCGGCCATCGAGGACGCGCGGTTTGCCTCGGCCGACGGTACAAAGCTACACGGCTGGTATCTGCCGCATCCCCGTCCCCGGGCGGTCGTCTTGTTCTGCCATGGCAACGCCGGCAACATCACTCATCGGGCCGGCGTTCTGCGCGCGCTGCACGACACCGTCGGCGTGTCGGTTCTGATCTTCGACTACCGCGGCTACGGACAAAGCCAGGGCACGCCCAACGAAGCCGGCGTATTGGCCGACGCCCGCGCGGCAAGAAAGTGGCTTGCCGAGCGTGCCGGCGTGGCGGAGCGCGACATCGTGCTCTTGGGCCGTTCGCTGGGCGGCGGTGTGGCGGTCGATCTGGCCTCGACCGACGGCGCGGCAGCGCTGGTTCTGGAGAGCACGTTCACCTCGATCCCCGACGTCGGCAAGTTCCACTATCCCCTGTTGCCGGTTGGCCTGATCATGCGGACGAAGCTCAATTCGCTCTCGAAGATCGCCGCCTACAAGGGCCCGTTGCTGCAAAGCCACGGCGACGCCGATACGGTCGTGCCGCACAAGTTGGGCAAGAAACTCTTCGAGGCGGCCAACGAGCCCAAGCAGTTCATCAACATCCCCGGCGCCGATCACAACAACCCGCAGCCGGGCGCGTACTTCCGCGAGTTGGTGGCGTTTCTGGACAAGCTGCCGTAGCTAGTTCGCCGGACCGTGGTCGTAACCCTTGGGTACGCCCCACGTTCTGGCGAACGTGGCTGCAAACCTATGAATAAATGACCACGCATTGTGCAACGCCCTCGGCGTTGACGCGGAGTCGCTCCTCGTCACTCAGGGTGGCGCTCCACGGCTGCGCCGCTGGAGCTGACCCTGGGCTATGGTGTTAGGACCCCGTTGGGGTCGAGGTCGGTTTGCGGTCCCATGATAACACCACCTACTCGAACCGCTCCGCCAGCCGGGAAAACTCGTCGCGCAACGCGGGCATCGCACCGGCGCGGGAGGCGACCAGGGCGCCGACTTGATTGGCGAAGTCGGCCTGGTTCTGCAGCGGCCAGCCGCGCAAGCGGGCGACGATCAGAGCGGCGGTGAACGCGTCGCCGGCGCCGACGGAGTCGGCCACGTCGACGACGATGCCCGGGCTGTCGGCCGTCGCGTGGCGGTCGAATAGTTGGCAGCCGCGCTCGGCGCGGGTGATGCAGACGGTGGCTACGTTGTAGCGGCGCTGGAGGTAGCGGGCGAACGTCGCGTGGTCGGTGCTCACGGTTTGCAGAAGTTCGGCCAGCGCGGTTACTTCCGTGTCGTTTAGCTTGACGACGTGGGCAAGGCCCAGCGACCGCTCGATCCACGCGCGATTGTACCAGCGCTGCCGCAGGTTGACGTCGTACACCACCAGGCACTCGTGGCTCACCGCACCCAGCGACTTGTAGATCGCCCGGCGCGAGCGGGCGGAGCGCTGGGCCAGGGTGCCGAAGCAGACGGCGGCCGCCTCTTGCATGATCTCGGTCAGCGCCTCGTCACACTCCAGATGCTCCCAGGCGACGTCCTGGTGGATCACGTAGCGGGGATCCCCCGGACGAGACGTGTCGACGGTGACCGTGCCCGTGGCGTGTTCCACGTCACGCTGGATCGCCTCGGTCGGAAGGCCTTCGGCCTGAAGGAAATCGACCAGTTCCATACCCAGCGGATCGTTTCCCACGCGCGAAGCGACCACCCCCCGACAGCCAAGCTGCCGGGCATGAAAGGCGACGTTGGCCGGCGCTCCGCCGGGTCGCTGCAAGTCGTCGAAAACATCCCAGAGCAATTCGCCCAGGCCGACGACCAGGGGTTGGTTCGGTGCTTCGTTCATTACTTTCCGATCAAGGTAAACATCAGGTGCCATCCGGAACCGCCGGACAAGGCGTCGCTCTTCTCCTGGTCGTTATCGACCGGGCCGATCTCGCCGGCGCAGTAACAGCCGAACAGCGGCAGATCGTCGCCGATCGCCTTCTGCATAGCGGCCAACTCGTCGCCGTAGTCGTTTAGTTTACTGCGACGGCCGGCGCAATTGAAGGCCAAGGCGGCGATCGGTTTTCCTTTGAGATTCTTCAGCGCTTCGGCGGCCCCTTCCTCGGCCGAAGCGATGACCGTGTCGTTCTGGTTGGCCATCCGCCCCGAAAGGGCCACTTGGAAATCGCCCGAAAGCATCAACGCCACGGCGCTATCGGCATGGACCTTGCCCTTGAAATAGACGAACGTCTGGCCGGCGTTTTTATTGGCGCATCCGCCGGTGATGGGGAACTGCTTGCCGAGCACCTTCTGCACGCCCTCGACGAGAAACTGGTTCTTCGGCGAATGGGCGTCGGCCACGAGGATCAGCAGCTTGTCGTTGTCCTTGCGGCGAATCTTGCCGGCCAGTGTTTCGCCGGCGGCGTGCAGCTTCTCGCGAATCTGGTCCTGGTCGGTGTCGAAGGTGAGCTTTGCCGTGCCCATGTCGGTAACCAGCCGGGCCGATACGCCGACGCCTCGGCCGCCGATGCCCAGCAGGCAGACCGAATCGAAATCGCTGCACCCGGCCTGAGTGAACGAGCCGTAGGTGGCCCCGCCCATGACCATTTCGGCCGGCAGCACGGAGCAGACGCCTTCGATCAGTTCCTCTTTGAACTCGATGTCCTCGAAGCACTCGGAGACCAGCACGGCCTTCAGAGCCGTATCGCCCATCGCTTTTAGCAGCGCCTCGGCGGCCGCTTTGCCGGCAGCGGCCGGTTCTTCGTCTTCATCCTCGACCATGACGATCTTGATCACGACATCGCCCGGTTCGGCGCAAAGGGCGGTCGGCGAGATGAACGCCCAGGCGATCGTTGCGGTGATCGAGACGAGCAGCCATTGGGTGAATCGGTGGGACAGCATGTTGGGTTTCTCCTGGTCTGTTGGTTCGTAGCAGGCACGTTCCGTGTGCCGTCCGCTTTTCTTGAAAACCCGTACGATGGGCTTCCTAGCCCGTCGACAATCCTGAGGTGACGGGCTGGGAAGCCCATCGTACAACGGTTAATACTTCGACGAACAAAGCCCCCATTGCAGTTTGTTATCGAACGGTGGTTTCTCGCCCCACACGGCACCCGGCCAGAGGCTCCACGCCAGGCGGTTGCGCTGGCAGGGCCACATGCCGGCCGCGGCACCCCAATCGCGCAGGCCCGTGCCGTCGGGATCGTGGATCAAGACCGAGAGGTGAAACTCGCGGCCTTCGCTGGGACGAATCGCATCTCGCATCAGCTTAAACGGAATGCCGCATTCATAATAGGTTACCCCACCGATGCGGCGGACGGCTACCGTGGCATCTTCATACATGAGCGAATCGAGTGCGCGCGGTTTGCTCCCGACGCTCAGCGCCATCCCCGGCTCGGCCAGCTTGAAGCATTTTCCTCCGGTTCCTTCGCCCGTTGCCACCAGCAGGAACTCGAACCGCGTGACTTCTTCCTCCGCCGAGGTACCCGTCTGGGTGTCTTGCGGCGAAATGGCGATCTGTACGGCATCGCAGTTCGGTTCCGTCCCGTGGGCAATCCGGCGCTCTTCCTCGACGGCCACGAGGATCGAAAACTGGCGGCGGTTCCAGAACGTGTGAACGACCGACTTCTTGCCGCCGGTGATAAAGGTGACCGGTATGGCGTCCTTCCAGTCGTCGATCGCGCCGTCAATTTCCGGTTTGAAGTACGGCGCGCTGGCGGTGACCACGTTCTGCCGCCGGGTCACCGTCGCACCGCCGCCGGTGGCCACCGCTTCGACCGGGTAGGCGTTCTCCTGGGAGATTGTCCCCCGTTTGACCACGAACGGCACCCGCTTTGTTTGCCCCGGTGCCAAGTCGACCTCTTGCTCGGTTGGCGAAAGCTGCCACGCCGGCGGCACGGTTACGCGGAGCACACCGTGATACGGCACGTCCCGCAGATTCTTGATCTGCACCACGGCCGACGGCGCATGGGCCGGCGCGACGCCGAAGCTCTCGATCCGCAGAGCGACCGGATCGGCGGCCAGACAAGTTTGCCAGGCGGCGAGCGTCAGAAGAAGAGCCGTGTACGTCGGCCAACGGTCAACAAGGTTGGGTCGCATGGCGGGTTCTCCGAAATCGGATTCGCGTCGTGGGATAGGTTCGTGTGCCACTGCTTGCTTGCAGCCCTTCTCTCCACGGAGCCCCCATTTTGCACCACGGTGCCACGACGGTCAACTAACCTGGGGTCCAAGCCCACCGCAATCGGGGGGCACGGCGTGCGAAAGTCGCGCCGGAAGACTCTACCCCCCGAGCTTCTTGCCGTGACGAAAACGATCTGTTACGCTTGGCACTGTAGAAAACCAAGACCATTGCCGTTCAATCGTTTAACGCCCAGCCGAAGGCGCCGGCTTTCCCAGTGTTCCACGACCAGAGAAGCCGGCGCCTTCGGCTTGGCGTTAGACCACTCCCGGGGACGACCTGAGGAATAAGCGACTCCTGCCGCTGTTG
>CAYUIQ010000143.1:0-23408 GCA_964444795.1 uncultured Planctomycetaceae bacterium | reverse complement strand
CCGTCGAATTCCGGTGTGCCTGCGGTGACCGACGGGCTGGGAAGCCCATCGTACGACTTTCAAAACACGCACTAAGGCGAGCCGATGCAGTAGAGCACTTCCCGCCGCTGGTCCTCGTCGTAATGGGCCGCGCGAAGGTAGATGCGGTTGCCGCAAATCGTGGGGCTGGCGAATATCTCGTCGCCGAGTTGGTTTTCGGCGACCAACTCGTACTTCTCGGGATTCGGCTTGAAGACAAACGTCTTGCCGTTCTCGCTACACAAGTAGACGTGACCGCCGGCCAGCGTGGGCGAGGCACTGAAACCGCCCCCCAGTTTCCCGCTCCAGGTCTCCTTGCCCGTCTCCGCTTCCCAGCAGTAGAGTGTCCCGCTGTCGGTCACCGCGAAGAAATGGCCTTCGCGGGAGAGGATCGAGGTACTGTAGATCTTCGTATTGTTCTTCCACACGACTTCGCCGGAGCCGTCGGCGCGAACGCACAACGTTTGATTTTCGGGATATCCGCCGCTGGCCACGACCAGATCGCCGTGTACGGCGGCCGTGCCCACGGTCAATTTGGCGGTGCCCTCGGCCGACCAGAGCATCTTGCCCGTGTCGGGGGAGTAGCCGGCCAGCATCTCGCAGCCGGAGATGAGCAGTTGGTCGCGGCCGTCCACGTGGACGATGCGGGGCGACGCGTAGCTGTCGAATTCTGGGCGTTTGATTCGCCAGACAATCTCTCCCGACTTGCGGTGAACCGCCGCCAGAAAACCGCCGTCCTTGTGCTCGCCGGCCACGATGACCAGCGACCGGTGGATTGCCGGCGAAGCGCCGTATCCGAAGCGCGAGTTGAACGGCCCGGTGTCGGTCTGCCAGAGTTGTTCGCCCTCCAGATCGAGCGCCGTGAGCCAAATTTTCCGGTCGTTCAGAAAGGCGGCAAACACGCGGGTTCCGTCGCAGGCCACGGTGGACGCGGCATGGGTGGCGTCTTTGTGAACTTTTCTCTCGAAGTTTCCGCGATGGACGTCGGTCTGCCAGAGTTGTTCGCCCGAGGAGCGATCGTAACACACAACGGACTGAACCTTCGCCTCCTCGTCGGCGGTGGCCAAGAAGATACGGTCGCCCACCACCGTCGGCGAGGCATGACCGCGGCCGGGAACCTCGGCCTGCCAGATGATGTTCTCCGTCTCGCTCCAACGGACCGGAACGTCCTGCTCGGCGGCAATTCCGTCGCACGTCGGACCGCGCCACCAGGGCCAATCGTCGGGGGCGAACTCCGCCGGAGCGAGTTCCTCCATCGGACCGCTCTGCTCGACCGAAATGGTCTCCACTTCCGGAGTTGGCCAGCGGTGGAAGAAGATCAAGTAGACACCGCCGCCGGTGCAGAGAACCACGGCAACCATCAAGAGAATGATCCAGAGAACGTGTTTCTTCATGCGACAACCTTCCTCGCGGGATACTAAGGATTCTCGGCCATTTTCAACTCGGCGACAACCGCCCGATGGTCGGAGACGACCTCGGCAACGTTTTCGTATTCGACGAATTCCAACGACGGCGAGATCAGAATCCAATCGAGCCGCCGGTCCGACGACACAAACGTACCCAACTCCTCGGCGGCCGGCTCATAGGGGCGCAGATCGAGTTCCCGGGCCAAATAACGAAGCGGGTTCTCGGCCCGTTGCTCGGAATTCTGTTGCTCGGAATCCGGTTGCCAGGAATCGTTGAAATCGCCCACCACGATCAGGGGGACCTCAAGCTTCGACAGTCGAGTGACCATCTCCCGCACCTGCTGCTGGCGAACCGACTGCCGGGAGAAATCCAAGTGGACCGAGACCACGCATACCCGCGCGTCCGGGTCCCCCGGCCAGGCCAAGGTCGCCGAGACGTACCCCTTGGTCAGCGTCGGCGGGGACGAAGGAAACGTCACCGACCGCCCGTCGGCCATGGGGAGCCGGGACAACAAGGCCGTGCCGTAGGAGAGCTTCATCCCGCGAACGTGTTCACCACGCAGGCAATGCGGGAAACCGGCCTCGCGGGCCAGATACTCGACGTGGTTGAAGTTACCGCTCCAGATCGACGGTCCGTCGGCCTCCTGCAAGGCGACCACGTCGGGCTTACCGTCGGCAAGCATCGCGGCCACGCCGTCGAGATTCGAGCGGATCGTCTCCGGCGACAGAAGCGCCTGGTGGGCGCCGTCCTTTCGGCCGTGAGCCAGATTGAGGGTCATGACCGTCAGCGACCGTCGCTGGCCGCCGGCCGGTTTGTTCTGCTGCGAGCGGTCGGCCGGGGAAGGAGAATCCGAAAGCGCAACGTCCGTCGGTCCCCGCGTGGCCAGGCAAAACCCAACCACCAGGACCGCAGCCGCCGCCGCCAGAATTAGGCAACCGACAAGCATTCGTCGCACCCTCCTTCGCAGGGGGGTGATTCTCTTCCGACCGACAGGCTCCTCGGCGGTGTTTTGGGTGGCACAGTCTCTTTGATCGCCGGTGGACGACATCGTTCTCATGGGTGGAACATGGGATCAGTGGCCGCAATGTCATTATCGCGGCGTCACTCTCGAAGGGCCATTCTCGCACGGTTTGATCCGCTCGTGAATAGCTCGATGTCCAGGTAGGCGAAAAATGGCTAACACGGGCGACACACAGAACCCCCCCGAATGCCGGGGGGCGTTGCCGTTTCCTCTGCCCCAAGTGTTTCGTCGGCCGCTTCGACCTGTTAAGCTTGCGGCGGTATCGCAGGCTGTTGGTATTGATTCACCCTCAGAAGGAGCAAGACGATGTCGAAGAAACACTGGATTGGCGCGTTGGGAGTTTGGTGTGTGTTGGCCGCCGCCGCTTGGGCCGCGCCCCCGCACAAGGCGTTGATCGTCGACGGCCAGAACGGCCACGACTGGAAATCGACCACGCCGGTTCTGGAGACGCTGCTGGAAGAAACAGGCCTGTTTGCCGTCGACGTGGCCACCTCGCCTCCCAAGGGTGAAGACATGAGCGGATTCAAGCCGAAGTTCGCCGACTACGATCTTGTGGTGACCAACTACCAGGGGGCCGACTGGCCGGAAGAAACGCAAAAGGCGTTTGTCGAGTACGTCTCCGGCGGCGGTGGACTGGTGGTCTTTCACTTTGCCTGTGCGGCCTTCCCTCAGTGGAAAGAGTATAACGAGATCACCGGCCTGGGCGGTTGGGGACGGCGCAACGAAACGGCCGGGCCGTATGTTCGCTGGCGCGACGGCAAATTTGTCCGCGACATGACTCCCGGGCGCGGTGGAGGACACGGTCCGCAGCAGCCGTTCCAACTGGTCGTTCGCGAGTCGAACCATCCGATCACCGAGGGGCTGCCCGAGGCCTTTATGCAGGTGCCCGACGAACTGTACGGCTGGCTTCGCGGCCCGGCGAAGAACCTGACCGTGTTGGCCACCGCGTTTGCGCCCAAGGACAAGGGCGGGAGCGACGAACACGAACCGATCCTGATGACGATCACCTACGGTAAGGGGCGCGTCTTCCACACGGCCCTGGGCCATACGCCGACGCAAATGGCTAGCGTCGCTTTCATCGCCACATACCAGCGCGGCGCCGAATGGGCCACCACGGGCAAGGTCACGCAAAAGGTCCCCGCCGACTTCCCCACCGCCGACAAGGCGAGCGTGAGGGAGTGAGCAGGCGAAGTTTGGCCCGGGCACTTGTGCTCGGCGTGCAGTAGCAGCGGGGGAAGAGGGAGACAGTCACCTCTATTGCGAGGCGAAATAGGTGACTGTCCCGGCTTTGCCCTGCCCGGCTTTGCCGGCTTTGGGCTTTGGGCTCGGCTTTGGGCTTCGATGATTCTTGACGGGCTCGGAGGCTCATCGTACAGCCGTCCGTTCAATCCCGCAGCCGAAACAACTTGGCCAGCGCGTCCAGCAACGCGTGGGGGATGCCGTGGCGGGATTCGTCGCGGAGCGATTCCAGCGGCGGGTGCAGAAGCTTGTTGATCAGCCGGTCGAACGATTGGCATACTTCGTCCCGGTCGTGCTGGTCCAAGTTGGGGAGCTTGTTGAACAGGCGGCGGATTTCCTCTTCCTTCGGCTCCTGCCAACCCTGTTTGAGTTGCCGGATCAACGGTCCGGTCGCCCGATGGTTGGCGGCGGCCATGAACTTCTCGGTCTCGCTGTCGACGATCCGGGCGGCGGCGGGAAGCTCCTTGTCGCGCCGCTGCCGGTTCTGCCGGCAGGCCGCCTGGAGATCGTCGATCGAATAGAGGTAGACGTCGGGAAATTCGCCCACCGCGGGGTCGAAATCGCGGGGTACCGCCAGATCGAGTACGAACAGGGGCCGTTCATAACGCCGCGGCGCGATTCGTTCAAATCCGGCCTGATCGATGATCGGCTCCCCGGCTCCGGTGGTACTGATCACCAAATCAGCGGCCACCAGGGCCTCGGGCAACTCTTCCCAAGGTCGTGCGTGGCCCTTCCACCGGGCGGCCAAGCTCTCGGCCCGTTGGGGACTACGGTTGACGACCGTCACCTCGCCGGCGCCTTCGTCCTTGAGGTAGCGGAGCGTTTCCTCGGCCATTTCGCCGGCCCCGATCACCAGCGTCTGTTTGTCGTCGAACCGCTCGAAGATCTGCTGGGCGAAGTCGGCCACCGCCACGCTGGGGATACTCACGCGGTGCTGGTGCAGGGCCGTCTCGCCGGCTACTCGCCGGGCCACGCGCAGCGCCGCTTGAAACACGGCATGGGTCAGCGGACCGGCGGCGTCCTGCTCGGTCGCCGTCTGATAGGCCTGCTTCACCTGCGAGAGAATCTGCGACTCGCCGACCACCATGCTATCGAGGCTGGCCGCCACGCGGAACAAATGGCGCACCACTTCCCGGTCGCTCTGCCGCCAGAGATGGCCGGTGACTTCCGAGGGATCGAGCTGGTGGAATCGGGCACAAAACCCGACCATCTCCTCGTGCGGCGGGACATCGGCCGGCTCCTCCGAGGCCATGTAGAGTTCGACCCGGTTGCAGGTCGACAGCAACACGGCCTCGACGCGGGGAAACTCGCGGCGCAATTGGGCCAACGCCGCGCACGTCTGCTCCGGACCGAACGCCAGCCGTTCGCGAATCGCGATCGACTCCTGATGGTGGCTGCAACCGACGGCCTGCACCTTCATGCGCTGGCCTCCTCGTGCCGGCCGAAGGAAAGGTCTTCGGTGGCCGGCTCCGTCGAGGGGCTCTGAACCGGCCGCACTCCGCCGTGTTGCGTATCGAGAAACAACCCGGCGGCCAGGGCCAAGACTAGAAACACGAAGCTGAACAGGGTGAGATAGACCACCTTGCGTCCGACCCGGGCCGGGCGATAAAGCACGATGATTCCCGCCGCAATCAACAGCCAGAGAAGCATGATCAGGGTGCTGAAGACGAAGGGGTCGGTCAGCGGCAGGCTGCCGATATCCCGGTGGGTGTTGATTTGGTCGAGCACGATTCCCGAGAGCACGCCCGTGCCGAGCATCAGCACCGAGATCACGATCGCCCGGCTGTTGGTCTGCTGGAGCCGTTCGAGGCTGGGCAATCGCAGACCGCCCATCGGGGGGAGTTTGTGTTTCAGCCGCCGGGCCTGCACGAGATACATCATGCCGGCCACGAACCCTACCAACACGGCCACGGTGGCCAACACAACCGTCGTGCCGTGAATGGCTCCCCAGACCCGCGACGCCGCTTGGGTGCCGAAGGGTGCCGAATCGGCGAACCATTGGGCCGTGCCTACTAACCCCAACACTAGGGGTAGCACAAATAGCCCGAACCCGGCCCGCGGGTAGTGGTAGGTGAGGTACAAATACGTGGCCACCAGCGCCCAAGCGGCGACCAGATACCAGTCCTGCTCGCTGGACAGGGGTGATTGGTATCCGTTGGCCGCTTCGGCACCGTTCCGATCGATCGCCTGATAGCAGAGGTACGCCGTGTGGAAGACGAGACCGGTCCCCGCAAACCCCAACATCACCGCCCCACGCACACCGCTGCGGAAGAAAAGCCGGGTGATCTCCAAGATCAGGGCAATCGCGTAACTGGTGGCGAAACAAGGAATACCGATTCCGGAGAGCATAGCCGTCGCCGCTTTGCGAGAGTATCCCACCCCTCGGGCCAGACACCCGGCCGTTTTCGTCGTCGGGGCAACCTCTCATTGTACCAGATCTTGGGTATGGCTGTCTCCGGCGGAAAAAGGGGGACGTTTGCCGTCTCGGGTGCTATGGCGAACGGTGTGTGGGACCACCATCGCAACTTGCCGAACGGGAAGGCAAGGCACGGATAACGCAAGGGGGTCCGTATGTGACTTCCTGTTGACCATTCACGAAAAAAAGGGGGTATTCGTGAAAATACAGGAGCTTTCATGTCAACGCAAACTCTATCCGACACGATACTTAGTAGAATCTACGGCAAGAAGAGGGGGTTGGATCTTCACTCCAGTCCATTTTCCGAACTTAGGGAATGATTTTGGCATCCGAAAGGCCCTTCAGGTCCTCCTTTCTCTCCCTTTTCAATTCCAACGCCGGATGGAAGAACAGCCCCAGACTTCTCTTCTCCGTTTCGCCCAGGGGCGTGACCAAGGATACGCCGAAGAAGACAATCCCCGCCGCAATGAACGACGCCAAGAACCCGTTCAGGTTGAACAAAGAGGCCTGGGGAAACAGGACCATGGCTTTTCCGCCGGCGATAAGAAACGCGACGTTCATACCGACGCCGACGACCGTGGCGGCAATCGCCCCGTAGCGCGTGGCGCGTCGCCAGAAATAGGCGCCCCAAAGCGGGAAGATCGTCACCGCGCTGATACCGAAAGCAATCACCGCCAGTTCGGCCACGGACGTATCAGAAATCCAGGCGATGGCCACGCAAACGGCCATGATGCCCCCAACACACAGTTGGCCGAAGCGGACAAGTTCCTTTGTCTTTGCCTCCGGCTTGAACAACTTGTAAACATCATTGGCCATATTGGTGGCATGACCGAAGACCACACCGTTGACCGTGGTCATCGCGGCCGTAAAACCACCGGCCACCGCCAGCGCGGCGAGCCAAAGGGGCAGCGTCTCCTTGGCGGCAAGACCGTACACTGTGTCTGCTGCCTTCTCAAGCACTTCACCGGAAAGCTCGGGCCGATTGGCCAGTTCCAGTGACCTGGCTCCAATGCCAATCATGGTCGTCATGCCGATCACGATCACGCAGATCGCGCCGAAAACGACCACCATGGTCTTGAATCCCTTGGCCGTACGGCTGGAATAGGCATGCATGTACGGCTGCGGGAAACAGACGGAGCCCAGGCACATGGCCGCGGCAAATCCGAAGATCATCGGAAGACTCCAGCCTTCCTCGCCAAGCCGGAAAAGCTTGGGATGCTTCTGGGAAACAATCTCCATGGTCGGACCGAACCCGCCGTTCTCGGCCATCACCTTGTAGAACAGCACGAAAACCATCACCGTGAAAAACACGCCTTGGATCGTATTTACCCAGGCAGCGCCCTTCATACCGCCCATGATCAGATACAGGGCAATGAACGCCGGCACGAAAAACAGGCCCGCTTCATAAGAAATCTTGTCGTCGCTCATGGCCTCGATCATCCCGGCGATGCCCTGGAGCTGAGCCACCAGATAGGGCACCGAAGCCACCAGCACGACCAGCGGTATCATCATCCTCATGCCGTTTCCGTAGCGCTCGCCAAAGGGGGCGCCCATGGACATCCATTTCCGTGCCCTGCCGAGAAGAAATGTCTTTCGATGGATGAAGTACCAAAGAAAGCCCAGGGGAACGAGATTCACGGTGAGCACGAACAGGGCACCAAATCCGGTGCGGTATCCGAGCCCCGACATACCGAACATGGCAAAGGCGCTCAAGAAAGAGGCGAGCAAGCTGAAGATCAGCACAAAATAGCCGAGGCTCGAGCCGGCCACGAAGTAATCGTCCGCGGTCCGCGTGTACCCGCGACGGAAGGCCACGTAACTGACAACGACGGAAATCAGGCAGATGCCCGTGATAATCGCAATGGCGTCCATTACTCGTCCTCCTTACCGGGGACGAGATTTTCGGTGTCCACCATTTCCAGTTGGGAGATGATATCCGGGAGTTCTTCGTCGTTCATGGCCAACCGGGAATGGAACAGGTAGATCCACTCCACGACGAAAAGGACCGCGCTGAAGCACAATGCCAACACGGCCCAGGAAGGAATGCCGAGGACCAGCGGCACCTTGCCATACGAGCCGTAGCCCAGGGGGCACCAACACAGCAAGGTCAGGATCAGAAACGCGAGCATAAACGCGCGATTCTTCCGCGTACGGCTTTTCTGTTGCATCGGGTCGTTTCCTTTTCCTCTGGAAGTAGGCGGGTGACCCTGCTCGGCTGACGCGTCCATTACGACGTGCCACCGCTTGTTTGCAGTGTTGCCGCGAGAAAGAACGGTCCCCGGCGAAACGGATCACGATCATCGATTAAGCCGCGACATTTTCCGCGGCCTTTTCGCCGAACTTGCCCTCATACCAGCCGCGGCAAACAACCGTGACGGCGCCATAGACCAGACCCACGGCACAGGCAACCATTTCGGCTGTAGCAACCGTACCGTACCATGCGTACTTACCCATTTCGACATCCGCCGGTTGCTTCAGGTACTCCATTAGGCCAAAGAATACACCGGCACCGACGAAGTAGGCCGGGACGAAATCGAACCCGGGCACCTTCTCCATGCTGATCACCACGACGACCACCAGGAACACGGCCAGGTAAAGGCAGCAGGCGGCCGGGGCGATATTCAAGCCGGTGAGTAGATTGGCGAGTTCAAAGATGGCAACGGACGCGACAATACCGCCGCCGTAGCCGATCAGGGTTTTAGCGCCCATTTTCGGATTACAGCCGGCCAGGAAGTACATGGCCCAGGCCTGGAACGAGACCCAGGTGAGCAGTCCCAAACCACCGGCGGCGGTCCCGTTGAGAGGAACGTGAGGTGCCAGGACCATCATGGTAACCGCCTGGATCGCGATGAAAATCGGAATGACAATATATTTCCCAAAGGACATTTCCACGATCTCCTTCTCTCTTCTACAGGTGCGATGAGGTTCTTAACGGGACGTTCCGGACGGGAATTCCTTGACCGTCGAGGTCAAATCATAGCGGCTGCCGGCGCATCGAGCCACCGAACCTACCCGACCGGCCCCCTGGAGTCAAGCTTACGGGCTCCTCTCGGGTATTCGGTTCTGGGGCGGTCCGTGTTTCGCAACTGCCTCGGCGAAGCTATACTCTACAAGTATCGTGCCCGCCATGACGGCCCGATCTCATGGATCCGTCCCCCTTTGTTTCCCATAGCCCCGAGAAGTGAGCCCGCCATGAAATACCCCCGAAACCGCGTCCTGCTGTCGGTCGTTTCCCTGCTGTCGCTGGTCGGATTTTTCACGGACGCGTCGGCCGAGGAGCCCGGCGCGGCGGTCCGCGTCCTGATTCTGACCGGACGGAACAATCACAACTGGAAGGCAACCACGCCGATGCTTCAGAAGGTGCTGGAAGCGTCCGGCAAGTTCCGCGTCGACACCACCGTTCCGCCGCAAGGGCTAACCCGCGAGAATCTGAACAACTACGACGTGATCCTCAGCGACTGGAACAGTTGGGGCGGTGGCTCCAAAGAAGCGGAAGCCGCGTGGACGGACGAGACGCGCCAAGCCTACCTGGACTTCGTGCGTGGCGGCAAGGGACACGTCACGGTTCACGCCGGCGGCAGCTCGTTCTACAAGGACTGGCCGGAGTACCGCAAAGTGGCGCTGGTCTATTGGAATCTGGGCAGCACGGGGCACGGTCGTCAGCACGAATTTGAAATCCGCATCGACAAGGCCGACCATCCGCTGATGGCCGATCTGGAGGGATTCACGATGCGGGATGAGTTGTGGAACAAGCCGGGAGTGGTCGAGGGAGCGACCGTCTTGGCATCGGCCTACTCCGACAAACAGCACGAACCGAGCGGCACCAACCAGTGGGAACCGTCCGTGGTCGCGGCGACGTATGGACAGGGGCGCTGTTTCGCCACCCTGCTGGGACACGACGCCACGATCATGGAGAACAAGGGCTTTCAGCAACTCCTGATCCGCGGCGTCCAGTGGGCCGCCACGGGAACCGTGGCTTCCGCCGTGACGCCGGACGCCAAGTAAGACGGGGCGAAGGATGGGGGCAGGCGATGAAACACTTGACAAGGCCGCTCTGGCGGTTCAAACTACGGTCGCGGCGTTCTGGAAACATGTTGCGTTGCTGGGATTTGTACCCCTAGCAAAAGAAATCCGGCCGATCGAAGGCCATCGCGAGTTGGCCAGAAACCCGAGGGCGAGCCATGAGGGACAATCGCATCCGCTCCCGCCGCGCACGACGCATTGCCCAACGAGCCGTTCTGGTCCTCGGGACCTTGGCGGCCGCTACGACCGTGGCGTTGGCCCAGGAGCGGGCCCCGGTGCCGGACGGCGCTGCCCAAGCGAAGGCCCGGGAACTCGTCCGCGAGATCTTCGGATCGCAGTACGACGAGGCCAGGAATTCCGCCGAAAAGGCCGCCGTGGCCCGGAAGATGCTTGACCTGGCAAGGAAGACCCAAGACGACCCGGCCAGTCGCTTCGTGCTCTTGCGGATAGCCAGGGACATTGCCATTGAAGCAGGGGAAGCCAAGAACGCGCTGGAGGCCGTCGACGAGATCACCCGGGCGTATCAGGTCGACAACCCCGGGATGAAGCTCGACACGCTGCTCGCTGCCGCCGCCAATGCAAGATCTTCGGAACAGCGCAAGGCAGTGGTCGGAGTGGCGATTCCTCTGATCCAGGTTGCGCTCGATCAAGACGACTACGAGACAACGAAGCGCTTGGCTCCGAAGGCGCTCGATCTGGCCCGCAGCTCCCGAGACAGAGAACTCTTGAAGAAGATGCTGGCGATCAGCAAAGATGTCGTGGAATCCGAGGAGGCTTTTGCTGAAGTTGAGAAGGCCCAGGCCGTTTTGGAGGGCAATCCGACCGACCCGGACGCGAATCTCGCCGTCGGCCGCTACAAGTGCCTTGTCAAGAGCGATTGGGAGAAGGGCATCGCCATGCTGGCTTTGGGTAGCAATGCTCGATTGAAAGCGCTAGCCGAAAAGGAGATTGCCGGTGCTACTTCGGCCGAGGAAGAAGTGGCGTTGGGTGATGGGTGGTGGGAGCTTGCCCAGGCGGAAGAAGGCGACTCGCGGAAATCCATGATGCTCCGGGCCGGCTCTTGGTATCAAGCGGCGCGGGCGGAAATCTCCGGTTTGGTCCAAGTGAAAATCGACCGACGACTGGAGGAGATTCGGACCCATGGGACGATCGAGCTGACCAACAACATTCGCCAACCGGTCTTCAAGTTCGACAACGAAGCCGTCACCGCGAAGTATTGGGCCTGGAACGGCGCGTGGAAGATGGCCGGCGACGGCGGCAGAGCCCCCCGCGGCCCGGCGTCGTTCCTCCGCACGCGGAACGCTTACCAGGGCGATCTGTCGATCGACATGGATTTCAGCTACGGGCAGGCCACGTACACCAACACCGGCGGTTGCTGGGTCACCGTTTGGGGCAAGAACCTTAATATCAGCAACGGCTGGCACGGTCTGACGGCCAAGATCCACATCCACCGCGAGGGCGACGAGATCGTATTCGTCCTCAACGGGAAGGAGAGGCGGGTTCCCGTCGAGCCCAGCGTGTGGTCGGAGCCGACGGTCATCGACATCCGCTGGCGCAGCCGTACTTCACACTTTCGGCACATCGAGATCAAGGCTCAGACCGCGGTCGCCGTGGATTGACGGTTGGTTGATGGCTGGGGATTCAAGGGGGAGCGTCATGGTGCTACCGAACTGCCAATCGAATGTGTGGCGTGGCCATCGGTGAAGTCCCCCCGCTTTCAGGTGTTCAAGAGGGGCAGCTTGACAGTCTCTCCCCAGCAGATCGGATGTCGCTCAGAAACTGCCCCTCGATACGGAAGCGGACCGGAGATTCAGTTCTTGGGAGACCATCATGCGTCTGAAGGCTTTAGCCCTGCTGCTTGCGGTACTGTCAGCCGGGTTCGCGGCGGCCGGGCAGTGTGCCGGCAGTGAGGCGCCTTCGCCGATTCGGGTGAGCCTTGCCGCCCATGGGAAATCGCTGGAGACGATCGTCACCGGGGAAGGAGCGTCGGACAGGACGCTTGAAGCGGCGACGAATCTGGCACGCTACTTGTCGCGGATTACCGGCGCCGAGTTCAAGGTGAGCACCGGTGACGGCAGCCGCGGTCTCGCGGTCGGCTTGCCCGGGGATTTTCCCAAGCTGCCGCTGGGGCGGCGCTGGACCGAGCCGGAGTCTCACCAGCGGGAGGACTATCTGCTGCGAACGCATGCCGAAGGTGTTTTCCTGCTGGGTGCCACCGAGCTTGCGGTGGAGCACGCCGTGTGGGACTTCCTATACCGCTTGGGCTACCGGCAGTTCTTTCCCGGCGACCGGTGGGAAGTCGTGCCGCGGAGCCCGGAGTTGGCCGTCGCCTTGGACGTCGAAGAGTCGCCCGACTACGTGGCACGGAGAATCTGGTACGGATTCGGCGCCTGGAACTACAACGCCGGGCCCTATCGCGATTGGTGCGCGCGAAACCGGGCGACCTCGGGGATCGAATTGAAGACGGGCCATGCCTACGGCGGTATCATCAGCGCACACAAATCGGAGTTCGACAAGCACCCGGAGTTCTACGCGCTGGTCGACGGGAAGCGAAACGTCACGAGCCAGGCCAAGCTCTGCATCGGCAATCCCCGCGTGCGGAAACTCGTGGCCGAACATGCCGTGGGCCGGTTCGACCGCGACCCGGCCTCCGACAGCGTCTCCATGGACCCCAGCGACGGCGGCGGCTGGTGCGAGTGCGACCGGTGCGCGAAGCTTGGAAGCGTCACCGATCGGGCCCTGCTTCTGGCCAACGAAGTGGCGACCGCGGTAAACGATAGGCATCCCGGCAAGCTCGTCGGCATGTATGCCTACAATTACCACTCGCCTCCACCGAGCATCAAGCCGCATCCGCAAGTCGTGGTGAGCGTGGCCACCGCGTTTCTCAAGGGCGGGCTTACACTCGACGAGATCATCGACGGGTGGTCGAAGCAGGGAACCACTTTGGGCATCCGGGAGTATTACAGCGTCAACATGTGGGACCGCGACATGCCGGCGGCGGCCCGCGGCTCGAATCTCGACTACTTGAAGCGGACGATCCCCGAGTTTCACGGCCGCGGCGCGCGCTTCATGTCGGCCGAGTCGAGCGACAACTGGGGCCCCAACGGCCTGGGTTACTACCTCGCGGCGAGAATGTTGTGGGACGTGGACGAGGCCCAGCGCGTGGACGATCTGGTCGACGATTTTCTCTCACGCTCGTTCGGGCCGGCCAAGGAGCCGATGGCCGAATTCTATCGACAACTCGACGGCTCAACGCCTCATCTGGTTTTCGACGATCAACTCGGACGAATGTTCCGCTCGCTTGGAAAGGCCAGGAACCTCGCCGATACACCGGAAATCCGAGCAAGGGTCAACGATCTCGTCCTCTATGCCCGGTACGTCGACCTCTACCACCGGTATGCCACGAGCGAGGGTGAGTCCCGGCAAGCCGCATTCGAGCGGTTGATCCGCCACGCGTACCGGATGCGAGGGACGATGCTGGTTCACACGAAAGCTCTCTATCGCGACCTGGTTCAGCGCGACAAGAGTGTCAACATCCCCCCGGGGGCTGAATGGGGCGTGCCTGAAGAAAGAAATCCCTGGAAGTCGAGCGAGTCGTTCAGCGAAGACGAGTTGGCGTCTTCCCTCAAAGAGGGAATCGAGCGTTATCTCCTGACGAAGCTCGATTTCAAGCCGGTCGAATACTCGGGCGATCTGGTGCCCGCCTCGAAAAAGGGGACAGATCCAATTCGCCGGAACGGCCCGGAGGGTGCTTCGCACAAATTGGACCTGTCCCCTTTTTCGCCCGGCGAGCTTGGACCGGGCCGCCACGAGCAGACTTTCTTCACCTTCGTCGAAGAGTCACCCGGGGTGATCGAGCTTCAAATCACCGGCGGCCTGATCGCTCATTACCGCAATCGGGGCAACGTTCGCGTCGAGCTTTGGAAGGTCGGCGGCGCAAGCCCAACGGGCGAACGGGAAACGCTAGTTGCACAAGACCGCAGCGTCGCGCCGGACGGCACCGAGCGAACGGTCAAGCTCGCGGCGAGCGCAACCGGCCTGTACAAGATCGTCGTTCGCGACGGGGGTGACCGCACGCGGGTCACCTGGCCCACCCGGCAGCGGATGACGGTCGTGTCCAGCGTCGACGCGCCCATGAATCCCCACTATACCAGTTGGATGCTCTACTTCTATGTTCCCAAGGGAACTCAAGTGATCGGCCTTCACGGAGGAGGGCACGGCGAGATTCACGACTCGACCGGCCGGCCCGTGTTCTGGCTCAATGGTCGCCAAGCCAACTTCTACAGCGTTGTCGTGCCCCAAGGGCAGGACGGCAAGCTATGGCGGATCCGTTACGGTCGTGGACCGGTGCGTCTCTTGACGGTGCCGCCCTGTTTCGCCCGCAGCGCCGAGGAGTTGCTCCTGCCCAAAGAGGTCGTGGACTCCGACAAGGACTGACCGCAAGCCCGCTGCACAGGTCTTGCCTTCATGGTATCATGGACGCTCGATGGATTTGTCTAATCGAGAGTAGTCGCCAATTGACCATGGGAGACCACGATGATACTGGCCAACCAATGTCGCTGGTTCTTCGTTGTCGGTGCGCTCGGCTTCGCGGGCGCGATTGGGACGTTTTCCGGAGGGCTGTCCGCCGCCGAAAAGGCGTTTGTGCATCCCGGCATACTCCATAGCCGGGCTGAGTTGGAGTTTGTCAAAGCCCGGGTCGCCGAGGGCAAGGAGCCATGGAAGTCGGCCTGGGAGGAACTCCGCAGCCACGGGATTTCGCAACTCGATTGGAGGCCCAAACCGGCTGCCGATGTTGTCCGAGGGCCGTACAACAACCCCGACGTCGGCGGCACGAACCTGATGCGAGACGCCGCATCGGCCTACTCGCACGCGCTCCAATGGACCATCACCGGAAAGAAAGCCCACGCGGATAAAGCTGTCGAGGTCCTAAATGCCTACGCGTCCACGCTCAAGTCCGTGGGTGGCCACGATGCGCGTTTGCTAGTTGGCATGGTCGGCATCAACTTCGTCAGCGCCGCGGAACTTCTTCGACATACGGACGCCGGATGGTCCAATACCGACCAAGCGCAGTTCGAGGACCTGCTTCGCAGCGTGTTCTATCCGGTGATCCGCGACTTCTACCCAACGGCCAACGGCAACTGGGACGCCTCCATGATCCAGACGATGCTTGCCATGGGTGTCTTTCTGAACGACCGGGTGATGTTCGACCGTGCCGCGGATTACTACCGCAACGGCGCCGGTAACGGCGCAATTGGCAATTACATCAACGATTTCGGCCAGTGTCAAGAGAGCGGCCGGGATCAGGGCCACACGCAAATGGGGCTGGGCTACCTGGGCTGTGCGGCCGAGATTGCCTGGCACCAAGGCGTGGACCTCTACGGCGTCCACGACCATCGGCTCGCCCTGGGGTATGAGTACACCGCGAAATACAACTTGGGCCACGAAGTGCCCTATCGACCGTATCGCAGTTTCGAGGGACGATACAACTATCCGACGATCTCGGACAAGGCACGCGGACGTTTCAGCAGCATCTACGAACGGGTCTATCACCATTACCACGACCGGATGGCTCTGGAGATGCCTTTCACCAGCCAAGCCGTCGCAAAGATCCGCCCCGAGCGTTGGCAGACGGCGTATGCGCCTTGGGGCACCCTGATGCACGCGGATTTGCCGACGTTTTCCCAGGGACGCGATTCAGAGAAGTAGGACTCGATCTGGCGAGGACGGCGGAACGCCTCGGTTCCGTCCCGTACTTACCGTACTCATCATGCCACGTTACGGGAGGACCGTTGCCATGAAATCGATTCGCATCCCGCGGTGGTTGCGTCCTGGTTGCACGTACCGGTACTGCCTTGCGGCAGCGTTCACCGGTTCGATGCTCATCCTGCTATGTGGCCCCGCGCTGAGTCAAGAGAAGGACGTCAACGCATACCCCGATCATGTCGCCCGGTACCTGCAACGGATTTACGGTGAACAGGCTCAGCCGCTCGCTTTTCGCCAGGATTTGCCAGGCGGCTTCGAGCGGTGGCAAGAGACATCCCGCATGGCGCTGCGCGCGAAGATCGGTTTGGCGAAGATCGCAGCGTCCGTTGGCGATCACCAGCCGATAGTGAAGATCGATGAACCCGAGGATTTGGGCCAATACACTCGGCAACGTGGCACGATCGAGACGGAACCCGATGTTCGCATTCCATTCTGGCTATTGAAACCGAAAGGCGAAGGCCCCTGGCCGCTGGGTATCTTTCCGCACGGACACGACAGTCGAGGACACGATACGACGGCGGGCGTGTATACGGCTGAGGCGGATAAGAAGCGATCTCTGGCGGAGGATCGCGACGTGGCAGTGCAAGCGGCAAGGCTTGGCTTTATGGCAATCGCACCCGCCGTCCGGGGGCTGGCCACCGACGGCGTCCCCGACCGCCGGGGGCGGCATGGCAATCGCGCGTGCCGAAGTCACCTGATGCACTGTCTCGTGGCAGGCCGAACGGCCATCGGTGAGCGAGTCTGGGACATGCAGCGGATTATCGACTGGGCGGCGCAACTGCCGGACGTGGACGGCCGGCGCGTCCTGATGATGGGCAATTCCGGCGGAGGCATGGTGACGATCTTCGCCGCCGCCTGTGACCAACGGATCGGCATTGCCGTCCCGAGCTGTTCCTTTGCTCCCACGGTCAGCCGGTCCGGATACGTTTTTCATTGCGACTGCAACATGGTGCCGGGGCTGATCGAATTGGGGGGCCTCCCCGGCGTGGCCGGCCTGATCGCGCCCCGGCATCTTCTGGCCGTCAACGGTCGTACCGACGCCCTCTTCTCGCAAGCCGAGATTGAACGGGCCGTGTCGCACGTGCAAAGGGTTTTCGAAGCATCGGGGCACCCAGATCAGTTTGAGCATCGATGGGGAGACCAGGGGCACCGTTTCTACAAAGACCTGATGTGGCCGTTTGTATTGGACGCCTTACCGCACAACAAGCGGGCCAAGGAAGCCGAGTGATCGACCGTTCAATACTTCTTCCGCTTTCGGCTTTCCCCTTTAGCATCGCGGTTCGGCTTGGCTGAAGAGCACAAACGCGAGGCCGTTACTTCCCGCCCTCGACCGACTCGATGAGGAAGCCATGGCGGTCTTCCTCCTCCGAGAGAGCCTGAAAATGGACGTAGCTGATCCCGTTCACGCTCGGGCGGACCAAGGGAAGCGTCAGCCGTGTTGGCGTGCCGTCAACGGTTAGTTTGCACTTCGACGACTGCGAGTCGATCCAGTCAAAGCGAAGCTCATGCCAGCGGCCGGGCGTAAGCCGCACGTCCTCGTCAAGGCGGCCGTGACCCGGGATGATGAAGACGTACATCGAGTCGTCCTGTACGACCGGATCGGTCGGGTTGAACCATCGGTCGACCAGACAAATCCGGCCGCCACCGCCGCCGGAAAGGAGCTTGATGCGTGTCGTAAAGGACCCCTTCGTTGCCGCGGGGAAGTTCCACACCGCGCCATCCTTGTCAAGGACCAGCTCGGAATCAATCGGGTGGCAAACTTGCAGGACCTTGGCGCCGGCATTGGCCTTGTCGGGATGCGGGATGAGCCGTGGGCCGGGAACCCGGTTGTAGGCGCAGTGGCCGACGATGCCCCCCACGTACTTGTGCGTGGACCAATCCGCCAGACCGCGCTCGAAAGTCGACCGCCGCCGCGGTTCGTAGAGCCATTTGGGATCGAGTAGTACCAGGGCTCGGACCTCCTCGTCCTGGCCGTGCGCGACGAGTATCTTGCCGCCCGGCAGTTCCAGGGCCTGTGGCTGGTGGACGCTGAAGTCGTGGTTCGCGCGCGTGCCGAAGTCACGATCGTTACGTAACGGGTTGAGCCGCATCTCGCGGAATCCGATCCAAGTGCGGCCGTCGTCCTCGGAAATGGCCGCGTGGCAGGCGTCACGGTTGGTGAACACATCCTCCCAGCGTCCGTTTTTGGCACTCTCGGGGATCGGATCGTGTGTCCGGTCGACCTCGGGAAGCGGCGTCGTGTTACACCAGAACAACAGCACGCGGCCGTCAGACAACCGCAACAGTGTCGGCATGGTCAGCGTGCCGTGGAACCGCGAGGGCTGCCAGGCGGACCACGTCTGGCCGCCGTCGCCGGAGAAACACTCGTGATGGTTGTCGCGCGAGGTTCGGGCAAGCATCCATAGCCGGCCGTCCTTCAATTCGAGGATCGTCGGCTCGACGCACCAATTCTCCCACCGCGGTCCTTTGTGCGGAGGCTCGACCTCAAACGCAGGGCCGGGGGGAAGTAGGGTCTTGTTCCACGTGAGACCGTCGTCATCGGAGCGAAAGACGGCGATCCGGTACGGATACTCCCCATGGCCCGCGAACAGCACGCGCGGACGCGACTGGAGAAAGTAGGGAGGGCGAACCATGATCACGCGGTGATCGTCGACCTTTTGAGCGGCGTACTCGCCATCCGGCCCGGCCGTCGAGCGGTGGATGAGCATCCCGTCCGGCCCACCAACCATCCGCAAACAGGTGCCCGTCCTGGCGTTCATGCCCAGCGGACGTCCACCGCCGGCAGTCGTGCCTGAGGCATCCACTTCGCCGAAACGGCGGTCCTTCCACGTCAGGCCGTTGTCCCGGCTGTAAAGGAAGCCCTCGTCTCCGTAATGGCGAATCTCTCCGTCTGGGCAGCGAAACAGTCCGTTGAAGGCATTCACCGGCGGCGTGCCCACGACGACCGGCGCGAAAACGTCGTCGAGGTTCGCCGGAGATGCGGGCACGGTGACGGGCTGCTCCGCCGCCGTCGCGGCAGACGTGTAAACGAAGCAGCTCGCAATGAACAGCAAACGTAGTCGCATGCTCAATGCCCTCCCAAGCGGACAACACTCGAAATCCCGATTTGGCGCACGTGGGTTATTCGCTTGCAGCCTTCAGTGCTTTCTTCGGTTTGATCAGCAGCATCTCGGCACGCGTGACCCATCCCGATCTCAAGTCCACCCTGAACCACCCGTCGCTATTCTTCTCGTGGAAACGGACGGGGGATCGCTTGCCGAACTCTTTGAGATCGTGTTGCGCCCACGTCCGGCCCATATCCAAGGAAACGATAATTCCCGTGGCCAGTGGCGATGCGGGCGCGCAATGCGACGCCAGAATCACACCGTCTTGAATAATCATGTTTGCGGATTCGACCTGCGGATTGAACAGCATCGTGTGCTTCTCGGGATGAGCGATGTCGGCCGGGTCGCAGCAGAAGATTCCTCGGTCGTGCGGCTTCGCGCCGTTGGCGTCGGCAGCCCAATAGACTTTCCCGCCCGCGAAGTTAATGCCGCCGGATTTGTACCGCGAGTTCGACGCATCCGACACGAGGACCGTCCAACGCCACGCGTCCTTTTTCGCGTCATACGTACCTCTGAGCCAGTGGCACTCGTGACCCTGGAGTTTATCGTGATCGCCCGTGCAGGCATAAAACGCGTTTTCGGCCGGATTGTAGGCCACGGAGTGAACGTGGCGGCAGATGACCGGGTTGCCGGCGTCGCCGAGCAGCGTGCCTGTCCCGCCTCCACCCCCCGAGCCGTTATCCCGAAAATGGGGATTCTGTCCGAAGGTGTAGGCGATTTTCACGGTCTGCCCGTTGTCGGTCGAGTAGTAGATATTGACGGGGGCCGCACCGCCGATGACGTTACAATAATTCCCCCACACGAGCATCTCGACGCCGCCGACGTCCCACGAGTTGACGCCCGTCAGCGTGTGGAAGTACCAGCCGGGATTGTCCGCGTTTTGTGGTGTGTGCGGAGTGTAATCGGCACCGTCGGCACCTTTGAGCACGACCGGCTTGTACGTCTTCAGGTTGTCCGTGCTGAGGTATAGCTTCGAGCGAGTGCTAAAGAGAATGTTTCCATTTCTCAGAATGCAGCTAAACGTTATCTTGCCGGCGCCCGGAAACGCGATACTGTGCGGCCAGGTGCGGCCGTTGTCTTCGGAGAGGAAAAGCTCCCCGTCCGCAAAACCAAACGCCTTGTTGTCGCGCTGCGAGTCAATATAGGGACCCGCCGGTTGCGGGCGATACCAGAAGTGTTCCGTTGAAGGGAAGCCGGACGGGTCAGCGATTGGGGCAGCACTCACCCCATGCGAGCCGCACATCAGCATCCCGCCGGCGGTTGCCGCCGTGGCACCCAAGAACCGGCGGCGAGTGACTTGTTGGGGTGGTGCGATGAGTTTGCCGTCAGCACGCCGTTGGGCGAACGGGTCGGGAACGCGTGACATGATTTCATCTCCCGGGAGAAGTGTTTTGCATGAGACCGTTTCACATCTTCTTAGGGCACTACCGGGCCAACGATCCCATCGGGTCCCAGGCGGGCAACACGATGGGCTCCCGCGCGTAGGCGGCCCGCAACTTGGGCGACAAGGCCGATTGGGGGGCGGCAATCTCGAAAACGTATTCGTCGAACCACGAGTCGTTCATCAGAAAGAACCCCTTCTTTCCAACCTCGTCACCCCAACTGTTTTCCACTCGCCAGCGACGGGGCTTTCCATCCACGACGTCGACACCGGTGAAAACCATGGCGTGCGTCATGGCCGACTCGCCGTAGACCAGCCGCTCGGCCTTGGTCAGCGAAAACTCGGTGTTGTAGACGCCCGGGTAGTCGAACAGTTCCTTGTCCCACAGCCCGGCGTCTCTGTCCATCATTTTGCCCGTGTCGCAGCCGAACCACACCGGCCGGCCGTCGAGGATGGCCTGCATCGTGATCCTCTTGATTTCGGCGATGTCGACGTTCAGATACTTCACGTCGCCGGCGCCGACAACGCTGCCCAGGTACTCGACGGTAAACGTTCGCTCCCGTGGGCTGGACCGGCGAGGATCATGCACCAGGCATACGTAATCCTCAAACGGCGTGGTGACATACTTCTTCGCGAATTGCCGCGGCGTGATGACGCCGTCGCGATGGAACTTGCGATCCTTGTCGGTCCACTGCCAAAGAAACTCCGACGGCGGTGTACCGAGGTGAATGCTGAGGATGCGATAGACGGTCACGAGAATCTTCTTCTTCGCAGCGAGGATCTCGCTTTCGGGCGCGCCGCGGTCGTGCAGTTCGCGCAGGCCTTTGGCGCCTTCTCGCAATTTGCGGCGGAGAATCCTGTTCATACTCCGCGAATTGGACGAACTGTGCGTTTCCGGCATCACCGACTTGGGAACCAGCCCGTACTTCTTCACCAGGTTGGCAAACATGTTCCACTGCCCGCCGTCGCTGACGAGGCTTTGCAGAAGGAAGTGAACCGTGCGATCATCCGCCGGGCGGTCGGCCGTTTCGAGGATGGCTTCGAGAAAATAGTTGGACTTCTCCAGCTTGTCCCAGAACATGATGTAATTCTGGCTCAACTCGAATTCTTCGAGCGATAACGACTTCATGGCGTCGACCCGCATCACGTTGAGCCCGGCGAACATCCAACAGCGGCCCGACTTCATCTGGTTGGTCGCCTGCCAATTGTCCAGCGTGTGCGAAAACGTATGGTCCATCGAGGTCACGAGGGAGCGGTTCAGAGCAATCTCGGTGACGTCCACCTTGGTCACCGCGTTTTGCATCAAAGTATGCTCCGGCCGACTGGCAAAATCCTGCTGGAATGCGCTGATGTCGCCGGCGCCGATCTCGCCGGCCGTGGATTTCTCTATCGGCGGTGTCTCTCCATGCACGACGGTTTGAACCAACAAGACGATGGCCAAGCACGAACTGTACTTAAACACAATAGTTCTCCGGAAAAGACGGGTTCGGGGTTGATCTTCGATCCGTTCGGGTTAGTCTGGCGGTGGTTCCACCGCCCTCCAAATCACATCGACTTGTTTCCGGTGGGCGTCTTCCGAGTCCTTGTACGTAGCGACCGTTCGCTCCAGCCCCTCGCAGAGCTTGACGGTCGTGCTCAAGTAGGACTTGTCGGCGGCGTATTGCGATTGGCCGGACAGCCGCTCAAGCCGGCCTTCGGAGAGCATCTTGAGACGCTGGCAGGTCGCCGCCAGATACTCGACCGCCAGCCGGGCGTGGGCCGCTTCGTAGCTTTCGGCCAACCCGGCGGACACGAGTCCCTCGTGGAACCCGCGGATGCGGCTGATCTTCGCGTCTATCTCCGCCAGACCGGGCGCTGACGGCTCCTTCTTGGACGCGACCTGCTTGCCGTCGACGTACAAGGCCAGCCCTCCCTCGGCGTCGACCGTGGCCGCCACGTGGACCCACACGTCGGGTTTGAGCTTGGCGTCGTAGCTCAGCACGCCGCGCTCGGTGATCAATCGCAGCGAGTTGCCGGGATGCGTATCCAGCAAGTAGCCGTTGGAGGTGCCGACCTCGCTCTTGTCGAGGATTCGCCCTCCGCCGGGCGCCTGCTGCTTGGGGTAAAGCCACGCATCCAGCGTGCCGCCGTCGGCCAGATTGAGCGAGGTATCGTGAGCCACCTCCAGGTATCCTTCGCCCGATAGCTCGATGGCCGGATCGCCCGAGCCGTTGACCGTCTTGTACTGACCGACAACCTTGGCCGGCAGGTCTTTGCCTGCCAGGTTTGGGAAGACCTTATCCTGCACGACGCCCAGTTTCCAATCGCCCACCAGGGCCTCGTCCTTGCTGAAGGTGGCCAAATAGTTGCGGGCCAGTTCGCCGATCTCCTTGGCCGTCAAGGCGCGGTTGAAGACCCGCGCCCGGGAAATCCGGCCGAGGAACCGGCTGCCGGCGAGGCTATCGGCCCCGATCCGCAGCGGCAGCCGGTTGGTGCTGATCACCGGGAACTGCTCACGGCTCCAGGTGATCTTGCTCAGTTGCGGTACGTCCGGCAGTGCCGACGCAGCCGTCGGCTTGCGCGGTTCGAATGGCACCGGCGTGGCCCCGCCCAGGACGATCTGGATCACCGCTTCCCGAGGCGTCTTGCCGTAGGGCAGTGTGATCGATTTCTCATCGAACAAGGACCATGGCTGACCATTGACCAGCACTGCCGTGACGGGACCGCTTCCGGTGGTAGCCAGGTAGAGCCGCTTTGCTCCGAAGCGAATCGGGAAATGCTGCCCGAGCCGCGTGATGCCCGGCGGGATGTGCGGCAGGAGCACCAGCCCGTCGGCCCGGTACGAATACTCGAACAGCCCGCGAATCATCGCCGCGGGGGGACCGAAGCTGTCGTAGCACAGGTTGATCGGCTGGTTCGGCTGGTAGACGCGGGCACCGAAGTCGACCAGCGGATTGTCCAGGCGAAACTCACCGGCGAACTTCATCAACTGCTGCATGGAGCGCCGGGCGTCGTCATACTTGCCCAGCCGGTAGTAGCCCATCACCATGCGGG
>CAYUIQ010000142.1:0-23466 GCA_964444795.1 uncultured Planctomycetaceae bacterium | reverse complement strand
AAGACAGTTTCGATTTCGAGGATGTATTGCTGGGCAAAGGCAATGGCAAACCCGTGCGAGAATTCACCATGCAAGGTCCGGGCGCCATTCGCCATGGCAACTGGAAGTACATAAGCAGGCCCTACAGAATAAGAACCAAGGACAATCCCGAACGTGTAAATACATACGCCCTGCCGGATACGGCCCCGGGCCACACGAGCCAACTCTACAATCTTGAAACCGACCACGGCGAGACCACCAACCTCTATTTCAAGAATCCTGAAATGGTCGAGAAGCTCAGCGAGCAATTGAGGCAAATTCAAGAATCGGGACGCAGTACGCCCGAGCGAAACTGAACCACAACCGGCATGAAGCCGGCAGGTTACGGACGATCATGACCCCCAACACTTTCCAGGAGCCGACCCCATGAAGCGACTCGTTCTTTCAATCGCCCTACTTTTCGTCGGGCAGTTAAGTCTGGCCGATGAACCCAAGCGACTCATCGACGTGGCATACGGCAACCATTCGCGACAGGTTCTCGATTTCTACCCGGCGGAGTCGGACGAGCCGACGCCGGTCGTGTTCTACATCCACGGCGGCGGCTGGCAGGGTGGCGACAAGAGGACCAATCCGAAAGCCTTCCTCGACAAGGGCATTTCGGTCGTTGCCGTCAACTACCGCTACGTCCGCAACGGCGTCGAAGAGAAGGTTCGGCCGCCGGTCAAAGCGTCGCTGGGAGACGCCGCCCGGGCGCTGCAATTCGTCCGCTCCAGGGCGGCCGAGTGGAACCTCGATAAGACTCGCATCGGCGCCACGGGTGGCTCGGCCGGCGCTTGCTCGTCGCTCTGGCTCGCCTTTCACGACGACCTGGCCGACCCCGACAGCGACGATCCCGTTGCCCGCGAGTCGACCCGGCTTTACTGCGCCGCGGTCAACGGAGCGCAGGTTTCGCTCGATCCGAAGGAATTGCGCCAGTGGATGCCAAACTACCGCTACGGCGCCCATGCCTTCGGTTTGCCGAACTTTCAAAGCCTGTTCGATAATCGTGAAAAGGTCCTGGAGTGGATTCAGGAGTATTCGCCGATCGCGCACGTTTCCAAGGACGATCCGCCGATCGCGATGTTCTACGGCGGCGAGGTTCCGGTCGTCGGCGCCTCGCCGAAGGATCCGACGCACTCCGGCATTATGGGCGTCAAGCTTGAAGAGCGTCTCAAAGCCGTGGACGTCGACGTGGTGCTCGTCCATCCGAATCGGCCTCATCCGAAGTACAAGAGCTCCACGGACTATCTGATCGACCGCCTGCTGAAGTGAATGACGTGTCGAAGAAGGACCGTAGCGAATCCATCGTATCCCCGATCCGCAACGCGGAACGTCTGCCCAGGAATACCCCATGAACCATCCTCTCGCCCTTCTCGTCTTGGCCGCGGTCTCCGCCGTTCCCTTAGCCGCCCAAGCCGCCCCGCGGCCGAACATTCTCTATTTTTACGTCGATGACATGGGTTGGGGCTCCATTGGCCCCAATGGCCAAGCTGCTCGCCGGCTCAAGCAACAGCCCAGCGTCCTCACGCCCAATCTCGACAAGCTGGCCGCCCAAGGCGTCAACTTCACCCGAGCCTATGGCTGCACGGTCTGCTCGCCGGCGCGATCCTCTCAGCAGACGGGCTTTCACCAGGGTCACACGTTTGCCGATCGCAACGACCCCAATAACGCCAAGAAAGCGATGCGCGCCGACGATGTTACGATGGGCGACGCACTCTCGGCCGCCGGCTATGTCACGGGATACTGGGGCAAATGGGGGTATGGCGGTTCCAAAGACCCGGCCGCCCCCGTCATCGACAACATCCAGACCCTGCCTACCAGTCACGGCTACCAATGCGTGCTCGCTGAACTGCATCATGTTCGGGCGCATACGTTCTTCCAGCCCACGCTCTGGAGCGCTCCCGCCGGTGCCGGGGCCATCGGTGGCGTCAGACTGATTCCCAACTCCATGGCCGCCTACGCCGGCAATTCCGCTTACCCGGATCTCCCCGCCCATCAGAACCACCCCGACTACCCGGCCACCGGCTATTGCGACGACGCCTACGCTTTCGCCGCTTTGGACTTCGTGCGTACTGGGGCGAAGAACTACCGCGCTACCGGCCAACCGTTTTTCGCTCTCCTGGCGGTCCAGATTCCTCATGCGCCCTTCGCTGAGATCGCCAAACTGCCCGAGTGGAACAAGGCGTATGAGAACGACCCCCATTTTCCCTCACTCCCGGACCAGGCCCAACAGTGGGCCGCCATGGTCACCCGCATCGACGCGCACTTTGGCAATATTTTGGCTGCTCTGGACGATCCGAACGGCGACGGCGATTTGGCCGATTCGGTTGCCGAGAACACGCTTGTCATTTTCATGTCCGACAACGGCGGTCCCGGTGGCGCATCCAACACGGAGTTCGATTCCAATGGCGGGCTGCGTGGCACCAAGGGCGGCATTTACGAAGGCGGCATCCGCGTTCCCACCATCATGCGCTGGCCCGAGAGGATCACCGCGGATTCCACCCTTGCCGCTGGCACCAACAGCGACATGGTTTTGGACGTCTCCGATCTCCTTCCCACGTTCTGCGAGTTCGCTGGTGTTGCCCCCCCGGTCGGCATCGACGGGGTGTCCATCGCCCCCACATTGCTTGGCTCCGGAGACCAACGGCTCCGCGAGTTTCTCATTCACGAGGCCGGGAATAGCCAATCCATCATCCGCGGCAAGTACAAGTTGGTCCGATCTCCTTCCGCCGGCAAGGGCAAGAAGCGAGGCGAAAGCAGGCCCGCGCTGGCTCTCTACGATCTCGATGCCGACCGAGCCGAAACCAAAAACATCGCCGCCGCCAACCCGAAACTCGTGCGCGAACTCGAAGCACTCCTGCTGGGCGAACGTGTCGCCGAGCCACGCGGCTTCGCCAACACGTATCACCGTTGGACCGGTGCCGACGGGGCCGTCATCTCCGATCCGGATAACTGGTCGGACTACCGCTACGCGAATGCCGGCATTACCTATCTCACCGATACGGGCGCACCGCGAGTTTCGTGGAACGCCGTGATGGAGAATACCGGCGACAAGCGGGCAAACGCTCGCGTTGACACCGACGTCGACTTCCTCGGACTGGAGATTCGTGGCAATGCCCAATCCGGCGCGACCCAAGCACTGGAAGTCGCGGCAGATGTCACGCTCAGCGGTCGCAATGAAGTTCGCGTGGCCGCCGGTGGCATGCTCACGCTTTTGGAAGGCAAGGTCTCGTCTCTGCGCTGGCTAGATGTCGATGCGGGCGGTATGCTCCGCGGCGTGGGCCGCGTGGATGCCGATCTTTACAACGGCGGCGATGTCCGCCTCACCACCGACGGCCTCATGGTGAGCGGCGGCTACCACGAGCGCGCTGGCGCCAACCTCGTATTCCACCTCCCGGCCGAGCCCAAGATAGGCGCCCAACTCAGCGTCGGCGGTGATGCCACGCTCGCGGGCAAGCTGACCATTACGGTGGCAGGCAACCCGGCCCGTGGGCAGAGCTTTGCGCTCCTACGCGCCATGAGCATCAAGGGCCGTTTCTCCAACGCCGACGATCTGGTCGTCGACGGCGACGGAACCCGTTTCAAGATCGGCTACTCCGCCAATGCGGTGACGCTTAGCGTTCCATAGAGAAGAATCCCCCATGAGTCGCTGCACACCGTCCGTTTTCATTTACTCTGATTAACAAGCGGCTTGCTCGTTATCAGACCAATGCCTCTGCCCTTGTTGCCAACCGCATTGTAAAACATATAAAACGTCTCGCAGGCCGGGTTCCAGACAAGAGAAATCTTATGGGCGTGTTGTTTGTCCAGGCCGGACGGGTTTCCGCCGGCCTTGTAGATCGGATCGGGGGCAACGGTCCAGTGGTGGAGATCGCGTGAGAAGGCCACCATGACATGCGCGCCGCCGCGACCCACACCGAAAAAGAAAGTGACCCAGTGATCCTCGTCCCGGAACACCTTTCCATCGGAAGAGAACTTCTCATCATAACTGCCTTTCGGACCATTGGGGATCACGGGGTTATGCTCATGCCGCTTCCACTCCAGGAGGTCGTCGGAAAAGGCTAATCCCAACTGTTCGGTGTGACCATCGCAGTCTTATCCTTTCCTTCATGATGTGAAACAATGCCGCGGATCGTGGGCTGCTGAGCGCATATACGGGAAGGAAGCGGTGTAAGAAAGAGATCGTGAGGCATCGTACCAGAAAAAGGAAGCCTCTGTGCTTCCCGAGCAATACGATACCTTACACCGATGTACAAGTGCATAAGCGGATGGGGAGGGATTCGAACCCCCGGTGCAGTTCCCCGCACAGCAGTTTTCAAGACTGCCGCCTTAGTCCACTCGGCCACCCATCCGGGGCTTTGCACCACTGTGCCTGGCGGTGCCAAGTCGTGCCATTGTAACGCTTTGCGACTTCGGCGGCAAGACTGCCCCCGAAACACTGAACTTCGCCCGGTTGCGTCTCAAAATGCCCCTTTATGGCTGAGTTATGGCAAGGTGTGGGCAGAGATTCGAGGACGCAGCGGTTCTGTCATCCGTGCCGGTCACTTCTAATGGCTGCTCGTCGGCCGGAGCAGTTTCGTGATGTCGCACGACCAGACCTGATTCGACCCGGGGGCCAGTAGTCCGGGCTTCTTGTAGTTCGGATGCGGCAGTTGATTGCGACGTTCGCGGACTTTGCTATTGTCGTGTAAGATGCGGTTGGCCTGCCTTGCTGGTTCGTCGGTATCGGCCTGCTCGCACTAGTGAAACAGCTTGACCCGCGAGCAACTTCAGTTCCCCTACCCGGCCATTATCGCAACTTACCACCATCAGAACCTCGCGGACACGGTCCACGAACGATTGACACGACCGGCGTGCTTTGCCTACGCTATTTGGGTGGCAACCGGGCAGTTTCGCGCGGGGAAACCCCTGTCTGACGCGGGGTGTGGAGCCCACACTGAAGAGCCGCCGAAAGTCGCTGGGCCCTTACATAGGGGTTCTTCATGGCGCAAAATGGTCGCAAGGAGACGTAACCATTGATCACCCAGCAAGCGAGGAAACGGTGAACGACCAACTTTCGCGACGTGAAATGATCGCCCGATCGGGCGCTTGCCTGGGGGCGGCTGTGGCCGTGTCAACCGACACGGCGTCGACCGCCACTGCGGCATCGGAAGAGGTGGATCGGGCCGAGCCGTTCGGCTACTGCCTTAACACGGCCACGCTGATGGGCCACAAACTCACGATCGAGCGGGAGATCGAAATCGCCGCCGAGGCTGGCTACCAGGGCATCGAGCCGTGGATCCGCAACCTCCGCCGCTACGTCGAAGCGGGAGGCGAACTCGATGATCTTAAGAAGAAGATCGCCGATCTGGGCCTTTCCGTCGAAAGTGCCATGGGATTCCCCCGATGGATGGTCGACGACGACAGACAACGGGCCGAAGGCCTGGAGGAAATGAAACGCGACATGGACACGCTCGCCCAAATCGGCGGCCTCCGAGTGGCTGCGCCGCCGGCCGGTGCCCACAGTGCCACGGGCATGGACCTGCGCGTCATTGGCGAGCGTTATCGGGCCGTGTTGGAATTGGGTCGCGGGATGGGCGTTGTGCCGCAGTTGGAGATTTGGGGTTCGGCGAAGACGATGGGCCGGCTGTCCGAAGCGGTTTTTGTCGCCGCCGAAGCGGCCCATCCCGACGCGTGTCTTCTGCTCGATGCCTATCACCTCTACAAGAGCGGCGGCGGGTTCGAGGGTCTGCGGATGGTCAACGGCCGGGCGATGCACGTCTTCCACATCAACGACTATCCCGACGACCCGCCCCGCGAGACGGTCAACGACAGTCACCGCGTCTTTCCCGGCGACGGTGTTTGCCCCTACAAGCAACTGCTGGGCATCATGCACGCCGCCGGTTTCCGGGGCATGCTCTCGCTGGAGCTGTTCAACCGCGACTACTGGAAGCAAGATCCGCTGACGGTGGCCAAGACGGGCCTGGAGAAAACCCGCGCTGCGGTACGCCGGGCGATGGGGTAAAGATATCGTTCATCCGGGAATTCTCTGGTTTACCGAAATGGCCATGGTGTCCCCTTTGTTCTGTCTTGCCTTGGCCCGCATGGCTCAGCCCTTGGAGTAGTAATAAACACAGTGGCGATAGGGCAACGGGCCGAGCCGCGGCCACGTCCAGGGATCCTTGGCGTAGGTCAGCACCCACCGACAGGACTTCTTGAACGAGATTGTGTCGCTCTGGCGACATCGCAAGAGTGCAATCCGTGAGCCGCCGGGGTTGACGACCTCTTGCTTGATGATGGCGCCGAAGCCATCAGATTGGGCGCCCATGAATCCCCAGGAGTATCCGTACACGTCCTCGGTGCCGAGGTAATTCAGCGTCGGTTGTTCGTCGCCGTCGAGATACAACTCCTGGTTGGCTTCGCAGATGCTTGAGCCGTTGGGATAGCTGGGCGTTTCAAATTGCAGCCAGTGGGCGACGATCGTGGCCGGCTTGTCAAGTTGGAACACGACGTTGTTCGCTTCTTTCACCTGGAGTTCGCCGGTCTGACAAGCCGTGCGAAGGTATCCGCAATCGGCCGGAATCTCGGCAACTTCCTCCCGGGGCAGACGAAACGGCAGGCGATGGGCCGGCTGTCGTACGGTTCCGGTGTACGGTCCCCCGATCACCTGGTAGAATTTCCGGCAGGAAAACAGGACCGCGACTTCCACGATTCTTCCACAACCCCCCAGAGAAAGGGCGCATCGAAAGCAATCTAAGTCGTTACGTAGTAACGCCTGCGAGAGTGGCGGAATTGGCAGACGCGCTGGATTTAGGATCCAGTTCCCAAAAGGAGTGGGGGTTCGAGTCCCCCCTCTCGCATCTTTTATCTCAGCAAGGACTTGCGACGACGAGTGGTGAGTCCTTCTCGATGTGCGAAGCCCAAAGGGAAATCAGAAAGGCAACAATGCCTTTCGTTCGTACTGGGCGATCGCAATGGTGAGTCGACCGGATTAGCCGGACTCGTCTCGATAGACCTCCGCCATGCGGACGACGCGGTCGGCGATCATCCGGCGGAGTTTTACCGGGCTGAGTACCTCGGCCTGGTCGCCGTAGCCGAGGATCCACCAGGAAATCTCTTCCAACCCTGAAACCTTCACGCGGAAGTCGAGGGTGCCGTCGTCGTTGAAGGTTGTCTGTTGGGTCTTGTGCCAGGCGACCTCGGCCACGTTCTGGGCCACCATCTTGCTGAAGCGGATGACGACGTCAGCATCGGGGCCGGAGATCAGATGCCAGGCGTTACGCAGATAACGATCGATCGAGAACCCTTGCGGTATCTCGAAATGATCGTCCAGCACCTCCAGCTTCCGAATCCGGCCGACGTTGAACGTGCGCGTACTGCGATGCAGGGAGGACCGTCCGATCACGTACCAACTTCGCCGGCTGAAGAGCAACCGGTAGGGATTCAGCCGGGTGCAGATCTCCTTCCATTCGGTGAGGCTCTCATAGTAAATCCGCACGCACTGACGGCGGGAAGCCGCCTCCAGCAACCGCTCGTAGGTCGATTCGTGCCCGAGCAGGGGATTGGCCGGAACCGGCAGGATCTCAATGGCGTCGCACGCGGCGCGCAACTGGTCGCGCAGGCCGGCTGGGAGGGTGCTCTCCAGTTTCAACGCGGCGCTGCGCGCCGGGCCGAAGAAGGGTAGGGCCGATCCGTCGCCCAGTTCGTGGCACAAGACGATTAGCGCCAGCGCTTCTTCGGCGGTGAAATTCGTGGGTGGTAGGAAGTTGGCGGCGGGAATCCGATAACGCTGCTGGTTCTCGTCGAACACCAGCGGGATGCCCGCCGTTCGCAACGCATCGAGATCGCGAAAGACCGTCCGCCGGCTTACCTCGCATGCCTGGGCCAGCGACTCAGCGTTTTGCCGCCTTCCAGACTGGAGCAGGCCGATGAGCTGAAGCAGACGGCGGATTCTGGAAAGGTTCATGGGAGGTTTCCGGTCGGGCGATCCCCGGTCCGCTGATGGCTGTGCCGCGGATGGCTGTGCGGGAGTCGACTTCTTCGTAGCCGGCGTGGCGTACGTCGCGTTGCCCGGCGGGTGTCGCCTGTGTGGCGGCAACCGTCAAGTCCGCCAGGGCGTCGAAGTTCAACTCCGTCGATTTTCTCGTCGTTTCCAGGGATTGCCGCTGATTGCTGCGACCCAGCGGCTGAGATTGCTCGGAACCGGCCGGTGCATCGAAAACCGGACGCGGCGTGGGAATGGGTTCGGGGCGAATCCCCGAATCCTCGTCCGCCCGTGTCGGCCACGGACCCGAGTCCGACTCGATGACCGTTCCATCCACCTCCCCCGGGAAGAACTGTTCTTCCGCCGTAAACTGCGCGTGGGGCCCAAGGCTGAACGCGTCCGGACGCGTGAATCCGTAGTCGATGAATGTAGCGGCGTCGCGAGCCCGGGCGCGTCGCTGGGCGTCGAAATAGGCCTTGCACGGCCACGGTCCTTCGGCCAGGGACACGTTATTGTACTCCAACAACGACCCTTTGCGGAAGTGAACGTCGATAATGGCGACGTTGTAATTGATCAGGGCGGCGAAGTACTCGCTCTCGGCCTCGGCCACGCGGCGCTGAGCGTCGAGTTGCTTGTCGAGCCAATCCGGGCCGCTCTGCTGACCTCCGGCGCTTGGGGCTTCTCGCCAAAGGATCTCGGCGACGTCATACTGTTTTCGGGCCGCCACCCAGCGGTTCAAATTCGTCTTGCAGAGTTCATACTGGGCAGCCAGTTCCCGCATGGCATGGCCCAACTGGTGGGAAACTTCCGATTCCTGTTCTCGCAATAGGGCTTTGGCCTTGGTTAGATTCGCCTGGGCGAATCGCACCCCGGAGCGTTCCTTGCGGAATCCCAGGGGAATCTTCACGTCGATTCCCAACTGCCATTCCTGGAAATCGCCCCCGGTCATCGACTCGTAGAGGCTGTTGAACTCCCGACCGCTCTTGTCGTTTTCGTCGATCAGGTGGTCGCCCATGCCCCGCCAGCGGTACTCGCCGACCGCGTCAATTTGCGGCAGGAGGTAGTTCTTCGAGGCGATCAGCTCCAGTTCCTTCTGTTTGATGTCCCATTTCTGCTGGCGCAGTTCCACGCGGCGGTACAAGGATTCCTCCAGGCATGAGCCCCAGTCGAACGTGATGAACGTATTGACCGGATCCTCGGTCGGGCGAATCAAGTACTCGTCGGTCACCGCCCACCCGAGGAGATACCGGAGCTTGCTCTCGGCCGTGTAGAGCCGGTTGAGCGAGTCCTTCATCGTTGCGTCGAACAGGTAGAACTGCTCCTCGGCCAAGACGACGTTGTAGCGACCGCCCCGTTTGTCTCCCGTTTGCTCGAAGGTTTTGACGCGCCGCCACGCTCGCAGAACGCTTTCCCGACCCTCCTTGACCGCGTCGAACCGACGGTACGCCAGGTAGAGGGCCCAGTAGGCCGTCTCCACTTCCTTGACCAGATTGGTCACGTCGGCTTCGAATTTCGTCAGCGCCTTATCGGTTTGAATTCGTGCGATGACCACCCCGTTGTTGAAGCCGGGAATGGCGCCGATCCCGGCGATACGCGTAAACTGGGTCCCCGATCCGCGTCCCAACGGCTTCCGGAATCCGGCGGTCAGATCGCCCTCGTAGGCGCTGTCGAATCGGGCAAGTGGGTTGAGAAGGTCCTGCTGGTAGCTGGCGTTGTGGCTCACGAACCACTGGCTGCCGTCGGCCGCGATCTTGGCCAACCGGGCTTGAAACGTGCCCAGATCCTGATCGAGAGTGTTGCTGAAGAACTGCTGACCTTGAATGTTTCTCGGCCGGTTAATCTTCTCCCAGAACACGCTCGTTGAAAACTGTGCGTCGAATTGCGAAAGGGCCGCCTCCACGCCGAAACGCGGGTTGCTTTCGACGATGGCCGGATCGTACATCGTTGTGGCCGCCAGCGGATTGCTCGTGAGAAACTCGGGAGGCGACGATGTGAAGGCTGCCAGGTTCGCCGAAGCGCCCACCAGCCGAACGACCTTGCTGTTGGCCAGGGCGAACTGTACCGCATCCTGAAGCGACAACGGATAATGCTCGGCCTTGCGCTCATCCGGATCTTTGAGCGTCCGCGGCTGCTGGGCCTGCCTCGTTTCGTTGAAACTCTCGACCTCCGCATCCGGATAGTCGATGTCGGTGGCGATGCCCACATAGTGTGACATGTCCCCATCTTCGAAGAAGTAGAACGGCTGCTGTGGCTGGCAGCCGGTCATTAGCATGGCGAAGATGGTCAGAACGACGGGAAGGACGCGAGTTTGCCGGCTCATGGACGGGATGTCCTTTGACGAGGAACGGTGGCGTATCTGTCTATCTGCCGAGGCCATTGCAATCGCCCTGGCCCAATTCCGGGGAGCCGATCAGCTTCCCCATCCCCCCCAGTCGGCCCGGATCGAAAGCTGTGCGGTCGGCGCACGCCTGTCGACAGAGCAATGACATATTCCATATCGACACCCCAACCGTTAAACTTGCAGGAATCCTTATAATTAGAATAGATTATTATTGTTTTCCAGACGCTCTATATACCCGAGATTCCGGCCGAGAGAGGTGGAACACACTGTCGTAGCTACGTCGCCAGAACGAGGTCGTAACTCTTGGGCACGCCCCACGTTCTGGCGAACGTAGCAACAAACCCATGAATAATCCGGGTTATCCCAGTCGCGCGACGGCGGAGCAGAAAGCTTCGATGTTGGCGGTTGGCACATCCGGGGGAGTGCCACCCCCGCAGGATAGAATCAACCGCCGATGATCCTCGACCGGCGCAACGGCTTCGGCGACATGCCTAGCGACGTCTTCCGCCGTGCCGGCGGCCAGTACATCGCGAGGGGGGATATTGCCCAGCAGGGTGACCGAATCGCCCGCCAATCGGCGAATCTCCGCCAACGAGTGCTCGTGCGAGAAGTTGAAGAGATTGAAGCCCATCTCGGGCAGATGCTCGGCCGTGATCAGCCCTTGGGCGTCGTTGTGTAGTGCTCGGACCGGGACGTCCAAACACTGCGCGACTCGCGTGAAGTGGGGCAGGACGAACTCCTTGAAGTCGGCTGGACCGACGAATCCGATCAGGTCGTCCAACACCAGGATCCCGTCGATCGAAGGGAACGTGGCCGCTTGCAGTTGGAGCCAATCGACGACGAAATCGGTCGTCACGGTCAACAGCTTCTGGACCAACTCGGGATCCGTCTTGATTCCCATCAACAGTTCCGTGTGTCCCAGCAGAAACGAGGCGATGTTGTGCGGACCGCGGGAAACGGCGAAGCGGATCTTGTGCCCCCGCGCTTCGATTTCCGCCTGGCAAAGGGCGAGCCGCTTGAGGACAAAGGGGCACAGCCCGTCGTTGCGGCAGTCGGGCTTCCGCAATTTGGCGATCGAGGCCGGGCCGTCCAATACCTTGGCGGCGAAGGGAAACTCGTCATTGGGAAATACGCATCGCGCGCCGAAGGCCGAGGGCTCGGTACACATGCCATACTCGGACCAGAATCCGGGCAGAAACCAGACGTCGGGAAATTGCTCGACGGCCTGGAAGTTGGCCTCCAGCCAACGTCGCTCGCTGGCGTAGTAGTCGAGGATCGACATACCGCACCATCCCGGCAACCAGGGGCTATCGATGATGAATCCCACGGGCAACGGATCGAGCAGTTCGCCGCGGATCACCCGCAATAAGTCGTTCCACTGTTTGTCGGTCATGGTTCTCGTATCCCTTGTCTCCACGCCTCAGATGTTTCCCAGTCGCCACACCGCCCAGACCGCAAACACGGCCGGAAGGTAAATCAACGACGCCCGCAGCAACCACCGGGCGGCCAGTTCATCGGTACGCCGCGCAAAGCGTATCGCGCAGGCAAGATACCCGAGTCCCGGCAAAAGAGCAAGCACCGCCAAACCCCAGTCCATCGCGCCGCAACCTCTGGATACCCCGATCCACGGCAAGATGCTCATCGGCAGAAGTGCCGCGCAACCCGCCACGGCAACCCGGCCGGCCGACCGACCGCTCGGATCGGCAACCGTGATCATGCGTAACCCGGCGGCGGCAAACTGGTCGCGAACCAGCCAGGCGATGGCCATGAAGTGGGCGAACTGCCAGAAATAGACGGTTCCGAACAGGCTCAGGGCCATCACGCCGAACGGCCGCCCGGCCACCGCCGCACCAATCAGCGCCGGCATCGCGCCGGCCACGGCCCCCACGGGTGTGTTCCAGGCGGTCCGGGATTTCATGGGCGTATACAGGCCGACGTAAATTGCCGAACTCAATAGCCCCAGTCCGCCTGCCAGCGGATCGAGAAACCACAGCCAAGCCACCCCCGCCGCGGAAAGCGTTACCCCGAACCACGTCACGTGCCGCCGACTCAAACGGCCTGCCGGCAGCGGACGGCCGGATGTGTGGGGCATCAGCGCATCGGTCCGGTGTTCCAGTCGCTGGTTCAGGGCAATGGCGCCGGCCATGAGCAACCCGGAGGCCCCGACCGCTTGGACCACGCGAGTCGCCCCGGGCGATCCCTCCCCGGCGATTAACACGGCGGTCGCCACCACGACCAAGGCCAGCACGAGGATCCGCGGCCGGACCAGATCGGCATAAGCGCTCCACAGCCGGTGGTGCGGTGAGGGTTCTCGGCCGTCGTCCGACTCGCCGCGCCTGATCCGCATGGGGTTTGCTCCAGCGACCGAGTTGTCACGCGGGCCGATCGGAATTCAACAGCCGAAACGACCAAAGGGTCAGGCCGACGGCGAAAACGAGGTTCAACGACCCCACGGCCACGTGAGCCGTGGTGCAAAGGGCCTGCAAACGCCCCTGGGCCACGACCGTGTACTCGATCTCCCAGATCGAGTCGGTGAACCAGGCGGGCCAACCGTAGTTGGTCACCCAGGTCGCAGCCCCGAGAACCGCTTGCAGAAAGAACAGCCCGCAGAGCCATCTCGCCCGGGCGACGATCCGCGGGCGGTCTCGCAACCGCCGCGTGGCCCAAAGCAGCAGCACGATGACAACGACGGCGACGACGGCGGCCCAGATCAGATGGAGCCATACCCAGAGGACGGACCAGCCGAGCCCGGTCCGGCCATCGGTGGGCAGATGACGCAGTTGGGCGCCCAGGACAATCTGGATGTGGACTCCCACGGTGGTGGCCAGCGCGAGGGCTCGCCACAGCCGCGTTGCCTCGTAGCTCTTGGAGGCCGGCTTGTCGGTCCATGCCCGCGAGGTGAGCGTGACCATCGCCGCGCACAAGGCAAAGAACAGCGGCGCCGTACAACCGTGGACGTTGGCCAACAGCCGCCTGTCGCCGATCACCCGCAAGCCGCCCAGCAGCCCCTGGAACGACACGGCCGCGACGGCGGCCACGCCCAACCATCGCATCGCGGGCCGCGGGTCGCGTCGCCAGAGCACCGTGGCCAGGGCGATCGTAAGCAACCCGGCCGACGCCCCGAGGATCCGGTGTGTGTGTTCCATGAACACATCGTCCCACCATGCCAAGCCGGCTTCCATCGGGTAGATGAGCCAGTGGCCGAAGGTACTGGGCCAGTCGGGCACGGCCATGCCGGCGTCGTACGTGGTCACCAGCCCGCCCATCCAAACCAGCGGAAAAACGACGCCGACCAACGCCCAGGCCAGGCGATGCGACCAGCGGTTGTAGGCGGAGGTGCGAGTCATGTGGTGTTGGATTAGGGAAGTTGTTTCTTAGTAACCCGAAGCGAATGAAATACACCAAGTCCCAGATATCCTCGGGAGAAACGTCGCCCGAGGGTTCCAGGGCGGGCATCGGCGTGCCTTTGATGCCCGCGCGAATCCGCCAGTACAGGTCGTTGTCGCCGCTACCGCCGCGGAAGATCCCTTCTTGCAGGTTGCGCGGGCGAATCTGTTGTATGGGCAGGGTAAACCAGGCCGCTTTGCGGGCCGTCTCGTCTTCGTTGACGCCCTTTTTTCGCTTGTTCCAGTCGTCGTACAATTCGGTTTCCGTGCCGTCGCCCATACCCTCGGGACCGTGGCATTTCGCACACCGGGTCTCCTCGTCGAGGATGCTCTGCTGGGAATCGGGGGCGTAAAGCTCGGCGCCGCGGGCAAGCGAGGCGGCACGTTGCTCGGGCGTATCCAGCGGCGGTTTCGGAGGGGGCACGATGACCGCGTTCTCGGCGTCGGCCCATTGATCGACCGTCCCCTCGATCCAGTCGGCCACGTCGAGCGCGTCGGCCCGCCGCTGCCCCCCCTCGACGATCTCCTGGAAGAGAAACAACTCGACGTCGCCACGGATACTCAAATACTTGACGTACTCGAGCAGCGCGTCGATTTCATGCTGCCGCAACATGGCAAAGGAGGGCATGGCGGTGCCCGGCACGCCGCGCAAGAGGGTCCTCTGGAGGTCGGCCCGGACCGGTTTGTGCCCGTCGGCCGTCGAGGTGTACTTGAAGATGCCGTTGCGAAAATCGCGTGGCCAGGGGTTCAAAAGCGCCGCCGCCGGCCCCAGGCCGTCGCCGGAGATGCCGTGACATTCGACGCAATGCTGGCGAAACAGCCCTCGCGATACGCCCTCGGCGTCGCGTCCCATGGGGCCGGCCGCCAGGCGAAGCTTCTCCGGATCCAGTTCGGTCTCTCCCGCACAAGGTTCGTCGGGCGTGCCGAAGAGTTGCTCGAGCGTCTGGCGGATCGTCTCGGCCTGGACGGTACTGACGGTGTCCGGGTCGCGCCCCTCCATGTTCAGCACGAACCCCGGCGGCTCGGCCCGCGAGCATCCGATCGCCGCCGTCAACACGGCCACGCACACCAAGCCCACCAACCGGCGGATGATCGGGCGGATCGTCGCCGGCGTGCTGGAGATCGTCATGGCCCAATGTCGTGATGCCACGGTGGCGAACTCGCGTTATTTCTTCGGCAATGCCGACAAGGGAAGCTTGATGGTTCCCAGGTCGTTGGTTCCACCTTGGATGGTCATCGTGAAACGGCCCCGCGTCCAGGCCTCGGTCTCCAAGTATCCGACCCGTTCGTGCCAAACCTGGAACTCCAACTCACCGGCCGGCAGCTTGGGAATCCGGAACGTGCCGTCACCGCCCGTGATCGCCACGTAGGGGTTGTCGCGAGGCAGGATGTAGCCGCTTTCCCAGGGGTGGTAGTTGCAGGCGATGGGTACGGGAATATTCTGCTTGCGGGCGAATTTGTACGTCGCGCTGCCGCCCACCGGAAGGATCACGTTCCACGGCTTGTCGCCCAGGGGCGAAATGGCGATGTTCTGACCCACGGGATCCGAGTTGATCGTATGGAACTCCTGATGCGGATACCAGATGCTCAGACAATGGGGCTGGAAGATGCAGTCGCGATTGTCCAGCACGACTTGCTTCTCGTCGCCCACTTTCTCTGTCAACTCGGGGCAAATATCGACGCTGCGGCTGCGAACGTAGACGTAGACGTTCGTGATGCCGTTGTCCTGGCCGATGATCAGCGACTCGTCGCGAATGTCGAACTTCCCGCAACACTCGACGTCTTTGTCCACCTTGAGTTTCTCGCGCGGCGGTGCGGTGCCGTCCAACTCGAACCGGCCCATCAGGTCGCCCCAGGTGTCGGCCGAAGCCGCGCGGAGGATCGTCGGCGCTTGAAATCCCCAGGTGGCCACGCCTGCCGCCGCAGTCGCGCGCGTGACGAATTGACGTCGATTGAGTCTGCTACCCATGCGAAAAGTCTCCTTGGGGGGTGGGATACTCGGTCGCCGCCGGGGCGCGGCCGTGGATAGCCAGGCGCTCGCCATCCGACGGGAAATCGGTGGGATCGGTCGTCGGATTCAGGAAGACGACCCCTCTTTGGGTTTCTCGGGATTTTCCGGAGAGGTGTTTTCCGGCGAGTTGCCCGTGGGCGGGACACCGTCGGGGCTCTCCTTGCCGAAGTCAATGACGGGCGCTTTCAACTCGCCTTCCACCTTCTGGGCTTCGACTTCCGGGGGGGCGCTTACACTGCCGCTACATCCCCATACGGGCAGCAACATTGCGGCACATCCAACAGTGCGCCAGATGGACATGGTCGTTCTCCTTGTTTCTCTGTTTCTTCTAAACGGATCTCAAGGTTGAGCCTCCGGGCTTGGCTCGATCAGCCGCCCGACCGCCTTGTGACTCGTGTACCAATCATAGTGTAACAATAAATCGGCCACCGCGTCGAGTTGTTCGGCGCTGCTGCCGGAAAAGAGATTCTGGCCCAGCGGATCACCCGTGGGGGGGAAGTTGACCGGCATGCCCGTGTAGGGCAACACCGTGGTCGGGTTGCCCAACCACCGCCGCAGGTACTCCGGCCGGATGCGTCGAGCCACCTGATCCAGTCTGGGAGCCAGGGTGGTGACTACTGCCCCGCCGGGGCTAAAATCGCCGATAAGGTGGCATTTCGCGCAATACAACTCGCGGTCGGCCACCAATCGCATGGCGTCGTCCAGACGTCCGGGCCGGGCTAACTCTTTCTCAGCCAGAATGGCCAACTGCCGCTGTTCATCGGCGAGTTGGGCCACCCGATCCACCGTCTCCGGGCCGGGAGGGACTTCCCCGCCAGTAGCGACCGTCACATAATCGGCCAGATGCCGGGCTTGCGCGGCCGAGAAACGGTAGTCGGGCATTCGCAAAACGGCGGCCGGGCGGATCACCGTGGCCGTGAGCAGGTAATCGGCAAGCCACTGGCGGTGGACAGTCTTCCCCCGATCGACCAGCTCCGGAGGCACCCAGCCCCAAGCCTGCTCGGCCAGAGCCGGATTGTCGCTCTCGGCAACCACCACGGGATACAGGAGCCGGGCAAACTCACCGCCGACGGGCGCATGTTTGGCTACGATCTCCGGCGCGCCGATCACCATGCTTTGCCCCCCCACCGGCCAGATCCAACCGTTGATCGCTGCCGGTTCCCAGGGCGTGAACATGTACAGCGGATTGTCATCGTCGTCGTAGTCGTATTCGTACAGCCGTCCGCTGCCCGGCTCCTCGGGGTCCATCACGGGTCGGCCCACGAGCGTCGCGTGGCGGCGTCCCCCGGCGTCGGTCGCCAGCGACTCAGCCAGCGCCGCTTCGCTGATCTCCGGCCGGAGGAACTCGAAGTCAGCGAACTCTGGCGGTGCGTTCTCGTACTCGAAGTCCTCTGGATCAAAGGCCACGTCCCATCGCTCCCGCTGCATGGTGTGGCATTGGGTACACGCGTTTTGCTCGAAAAGCCGCCGGCCCTCGGCCTGGGCGATCTGGTTTGCGTCGGGCTGCCGGACCACGTACTTCTCGGCCGGTGGCTCGGCAACCAGCCCCAGGACGAAGGTCATAATCGCCTCGCGCTGCGGGTCGTCGATGGCAAACTTGCCCATCACCAGCCGCTGATTGTACGGCTTGTTTTGTGCTTTCTGATAATCGAAACTCCGCGGCGCCCGTAGCTTCTGCCAAAGAAATCCCTCGCGGCGCCCCTGACGCAGGGCATCGAGAAAGAACCCCCGGTCGGGATCCGCCTCATCGATATCACCCTCGGTTTCCCCAATAAATCGGCCGACTTGTTCAAAGGCCAACAGCGACTCTTGTTTTCGGCCCCAAGCGGTCAACGCCGGGCCAACCGGCGTGGCGGTCTCGAACCCGGGCACATCGTGGCACCCGAAACAACCCCGCTTGCCGATCGCGCGGGCGCCGATGTAGCGCATCGCCTTGGCTCGCCGGTTCTCGTCGGTTGTTCGCCCGGCGAGCAACTCGACGTCCGCTCGGGCCTCTTTGGCGACCGCCGCCGGGATACCCTGTTCGATGTACTGCGCCGCCGCCTTGCCGGAGATCGCCTTGCTCAAGTACTGCCGCGCCAACTCGAAAACATCCTCGTCCGGCGGGTTCGGAGCCTCGGGGATCGACAGAGCATCGGCATCCGCGGCCGCCGGTTTCAGCAGGAACGCGGCAATATCGGCTGCTGGATCCGTCATCCGTACCGGCGAAGTTGGCGGCTCGTCTTCCAGTTCGTCCTGGGCAAGTGGCTGCGGTTGGAGTTGTACGCTGGGCATCGGCGTCCAGCGCGAGTGACTTGCCGGATCGCGGATCCAGCCGGCAAGCCACGGCCGGCGATTCTCGGCCGTGTATTTGACGACGATCGTCGACAGGTTCGGCCCCTGCGTCGCCTGGCTCTCGGGAAAGTCGTTGTGCTGGTGGCAGGCAAGGCATCCGTGGCGGATGAAAAGCTTCTCGCCCCGCTCGGCCGATGCCGGTTCGGTCACATCCGGCGGTGGCTCAAGCGAAGCGGCCGGTCGGCTGATCCACAACAGATACTCGGCCATGGCGCGAAGTTCCACCGGCTCGAACCGTTGGGCATCGGCGAGACTCCGCCCGGCGAGATGTTCGTGCATGTCGAACACCTGGGGCATCTTGGCGTCGGCTCGCAACCGGGTGGGACGACGAATCCGGTCGGCTACCGCGGAAACGTCCAGCCGGTCGGCCAGACCGGCCAGACTCGGCCCGATCTTGTGCAGTGTTCCCGGCACCGTCTCCTCGGCGGCCAGAAGATCGACCATCGCCGCCAGCGGCGCGGGCAACCGCGGAGCGGCCCGAAGCGCGGCGACCAACTCGCGTCGCGGCCGAGGGTTCTCCGGTTCGGCGAGAATCCGCCGAGCCAACTCGCGCCCGGCTTCGGTCATGTGCCCGACCGGTGCGAGATCGGCGCTGAGCAGTCGACTCGCGGCCTCCGCGTAGGGCGGAGCCGGTCGCAAGTCGGGACCGACCGTCTGCCCCTGATCGTCGGTGCCGCGAATTTCGTGGCAGCCGAAGCAGCCGTTGCCGCGGATCAGATCGAAACCGGCCACCAGCTTCGGCGCGGGGGCCTCGGGGAAATGATCGCTGCGGTCCAGATCGAGCACCTGATGATGACATTTCAGGCAACTGCTTTGGGCGAAGCGGGCCGGCCGCATGGGGAAATCCCAATGCGGATTGGCGGACCAATCGAGTTCTTTCCGCCAACGGAGCTTCTCCGGCGGATTGTCGGGCGTGTGCGATGCCCAACGAAAGGCCGTGGCGCTACCCTGACCGTCGTGGCAGATCGTGCAGCCAAACTCGCTCTTCGGATGGGGGCTGGTCGAGCCGACGTACAGATCGGGCCGGGGATGCGAGCAATAAGGTTGCGGCACGCCCCGCTCGATTTCCAGCGCCGCCGTCTTCTTTTCCTTGGCACATTGCAGCAAGGCGGTCTCGGCCTGCCCGGTGTCGGTCACCGGCTCGTCATCGATCTTCACCAGCACATCGCCCGTACGAAGTCCCGCTTTGGCGGCCGTTGTCTCCGGCAGGACCACGGCAACCGTGACCGCCTCCGGGTCGATCATTCCCTCCTCGGCCAGTATTATGCCGTAGGCCGAGTCGAGCGTCTCGCCGCCGGCGTCGGACGACTGTTGCCCGGGTGTCAACCGTAGCGAGAGCGTGTCTTGCCGGGGCAGGGCGGGTTCAGCGGTCGACCCGGGCGCGGTTCGGTCGACTCCCAGATGACAGGTCACGCAACGGTCGATCCGTCCAACCTGGCGGAAATTGTAGTCGATGGTCAACTCGGGCAGCCAAATCTGCCGCACCCGTGGCGGTCCGCCGAAAGCATCGACCACCGGCCAGCGAAGCATGTCTTTGCCGGCACCGGGACGCTGATTGGTCAGGGCGGCCTGGAGTCGATCAACGACGGCCCGATGCTCGGCCAGCGCCCGGGCGGCGTCGGTCTCGGCCCGGGTGATTTCGGCCAAGATCGAGGCCAACACGTCACAGTGGTCACCGGCCTGCTCGAACCGTGCCGCCAATGCGGCCACGTCGTCGGCCACCGCGTCGACGGCCTTCTGCCGGGTGTCGAGTTGTTCGGCCGACAACTCGCGAGCCACCGCCGCTTCGAAGCGGCTACGCGCCTCGTCGAAATCGGCCCGGCGAAAGCGGAGGTCGCGGCGGAGGTTCTCTTGTCGCAGTTTCGCCCGGGCGAGAAACGTGTTCAACGCACGGATCGTGGATTGCCTGTCGTCGTTAGCTTCCATGGCGGAAAAGTCCGGCGGATCGACTTGCCGGCTCGCGGCGTCGGCTTCGAGTGCCTCGCGAAAACCGGCCAACAACGCCTCATCGGCCACGGCCTGGCGCGCGGCCGAGAGTTTCTCGCGAAGGTCGGTCTCGGTCGCTTCAAATGCCTCGGTCTGTTGGGACTGGATGCGTACGGCGGTGAGCCACGGCTCGATCCGGTCGTGGAACGTCCGCTGATATTCTTTCCACGGGCGGCGGTGGTCGACCGCCAACATCCATATCGTCGCCGCCAGCAGTGCCAGCGAGGATATCGCGAACACAACGTGCAGCCGCTTGATGTTGTAGTAGGTTTCGTCGGTCGAACGCATAAGTAGTTCTTTTGCGGATACTAAAGCGACTTCCCTAGAAGTTGAAAAAATACTCCGGCATGCTCACGATGTAGCTGAGATGGCAGACCCAGACGAGCACCATCTTGATCGGTAGGACGAGCATCATCAACAGCAACAGGATCATGATCGTGTAACGCGTGCGGCCCATTTGCGCGACGAAATTGGCCAACACGGTTCGGCCCAGCGCGACGGGCAAAACGATGAAATAGCCCCCCAGTGCAAGGATTCCGGCGATTTCACGCCACACGGCCGCACCGAGTTGAGACAGGGTACCGGCGCCGGGTGCCGCTTGCGGTAGTTCGCGGCCCAGCAACATCACCCAAAACAGGACCGACAGTCTCACGTTGTTGGCCGCGGCGACCAGATGCGGATCGTGGGGGGCGTAAAGCCCGAAGAAATTCCAGTTGGGACCGCGCATGAACGTGCCGATCAGAATCATCAGAAGCCACAGTTGCAGAAATCCAAACTGAAACACGACGTAGCCGAACCGCCGCTGGCCGATCGTGTAATAGCCGTTACCCTTCTTGTTCGGATCGAGATATGGCACGGCCATCAGCCCCAGAATGATCAGCCCGGGCAGCACCACGCCGGCCATCCACGGCGGAAAGAAGACGAGCATCTCCTGCAAGCCGAGGAAGTACCAGGGGGCCTTCGACGGGTTGGGCGTGACCACCGGGTTGGCCGGTTGCTCCAGCGGCGCTGGAAGGGCGACCGACCAGACGATCAGCACGGCGCTGAGAATGACCATGCAGATCAATTCGATGTAGACCAGATCCGGCCAGACCAGCACGCGAGCGTTATACTGTTTCTCGACCGGCCCGTCTCCCTGGGCGAGCCGCCGGTCGTTCTCCACGGCCATGGCGGTCGACAGCCAGGTGAAGTAGGCCATCAGGTAAACCATGGCGACGATGGGTACGTTGTCTGGCTTGGTAACGATGGCCGCGAAATGGGGGTCGGTCATCGACAGGCCCATCCACACCAGCGACAGATTCAACCCCGCCCAGGCGACCACCGGCCGAACGAAGAAACGCCGCCACCGATACAACACCGCCAGCGCGGCCAGGGAGCCGAAGGTCAACGTCACCGGCCCGAGCAAGGCATTGACGGCCGCCTTGAAGAACTCGGGCATCGGCACCCCCGCGCCACCCAGCGACATTCCCCCCAGCACGGCAAACACGACCGCCACGGCCAACCAGGCGCCGGACCGAACCCGATCGCCCGACCGCCGCCAATCCCACGCGGCCGCTCCGATGTTCAGCGCGCAGGCAAGCAGATAGAACCAGCCTAGCGGTACGGCGACGTGTTCGAGGAATTGGGGGTCGGCGGAGTGCATGGGGTAGGGACTAGGGACTGGGGACTAGATGGTGGGGATTAGTGGAAAGTGGCAAGGAAACGTTTTCGTTAGAGGGGGCCGCTGATGCCGCCGTCTTTGCGGACGCGCCAGAAATGGAGTCCGCAGAGGAAGGCGGCCAGCAGGGGGATTGCCACGCAGTGGAGAACGTAGAAGCGGTTGAGGGTCTCTTCGCAAACGCTCCGCGCGCCGAGCAATACGAAGCGGCTGTCCGAGCCGCTGGTGATCATGTCGATTCCGCCCACGGTAAGGATCTGCTGCACCGGTCCCTCGTGACCCAGCAACGGCACGGCCCGGGCCATGTTGGAACCGACGGTAACCGCCCAAATGGCCAACTGATCCCAGGGGAGCAGATAGCCGGTAAAGGAGAGCAGCAGGGTGAGTACGAGCAGCACAACGCCGACAACCCAATTGAACTCCCGGGGCTTCTTGTAGCTGCCGGTGAGGAAGACGCGGTACATGTGCAGCCAGACGGCGATGACCATGGCATGGGCACCCCAGCGATGCAGTTCGCGGAGCACGCCCAACGAAACGACGTCGCGCAGGCCCGTCATGTCGTTATAGGCCATCTCGATCGTCGGCCGATAATAGAACATCAGCAACACGCCGGTGATCGTTTCGACCAGAAACAGGAAGAACGTGATCCCGCCCATGCACCAGGTGAAATTCAGCCGCACCGCATGTTGCTTGATTGCGACCGGATGCAGATGGAGCACGAAATTGGTCAACACGACTGCCAACCGGTTCCGCCGGTCCAGCGGCTGCTTATGGCGGAAGATGCTCTTCCAGATTTGCGATTGACGGATTCGTTCGCCGAGAGACATGATTGTTATGAATGGTCCGTGATCGGTAATCGCTAGACAACAACAAAACACTCCGGATCGTCCCACTGGCCCAATTCTTCCCGAAATATCTTGCTCTTATCGATCTCCAATTGACCGTCGTCGGCAAGGTGGATCGCGAATCGCTCGAGCGGCCGTGGGGCGGGGCCCTCGAAGTTGACCCCGTCGATGTAGAACCCGCTGCCGTGGCAGGGGCACTTGAATTTCCGCTCGTTCTCCTGCCACAGCGTAATGCAACCCAAGTGGGTACACACGGTACGCAAGGCAAAAATCTGCTCGCTACCCTGGTACTTGCCGTGAACCACCCAGACGCCGAACTTCTCCTTCAATCCGGTGGCCACTCGGTCGCGGGGAAAATCACTGGGATAGCCAATCTTGAAGCGGTCGGGCCGCTGGAGGATCGCGTTGGGGAACATGAATCGGGTCGAGGCCGCCGCCCAGAGACCGGTTGTCGCCCCCAGTGCCGCAAATCCCCAGCCCAGGAACGTTCCGAAGACCGCCCGAAGAACCCCCCGACGATTCGCCCCGGCCGCCGGTTCTTTCGTGGCAGCCGGCGCCGCCTTGTCCGTATCCTGTTGGCCCATGAAACCTACCTGCGAAACCTACCTGCGCGACATGAGGAACCGGCCCTCGAACGGGGCTCACACGAGCCACGTCGACGAGGAGAGAGGGTGAGGCGGGGGTGGTTCGGGAGCCACCAGCGACCACGGTTTCTCTGTTATCGCCTCCGGCAAGGAGCGTGTCAACCTCGCGACGTCAACCGCTCACCCCCTTCCGCCACGGCCGACGGGCTACTACAATCGAGACCGATTCTCGTTCGGATTCTATTTCCACGGCGTGGCATCGTGGCCCCCCCCACGACGCACCGGATTACAGGGCATCGTCTTACAGGGCATCGTCTTACAGGGCATCGTCTTACAGGGCA
>CAYUIQ010000141.1:0-23468 GCA_964444795.1 uncultured Planctomycetaceae bacterium | reverse complement strand
GCCACTGCTTGCTTGCAAGCAGTGCGAGCGTGCCGAGTCCTTGGCTCCACTCCGCGGCACTGCTTGCAAGCAAGCAGTGGCACACGACTTTTCACCGGGCTAAACGTTGATGACTACTTACTACTCATCTCGATGTTGCAGTCCTTCTTCCCCCCGGCGGGGATCTTGAAGGTGATGCCCGAGAGGTTGGCGTCGGCGTACTTCGGCGGAGTAATCACGGGAGGCGGCACCTCGGAGTCTTCGGGCGACGACTCGGGTAACTCGCCGTAAGCCTGCACGGTCACCTTATAGTCGCCCGGCGCCAAGCCTTCGCTGGCGCCGGTGCGGATCGTGTAGTGCCCTTCGGCGTCGGACGTTCCATAGGCGACGGCTCCCGTTTCGGGACGAAAGGTCACCGTGGCGTTGGGCAGAGCTTTGCCGTCCAACGTTACCGTGCCGCTGACGGTGGCCAGATCGCCACCGCATCCACCGCATGTCAGTAGCAGGCCGGTTGCCAATCCCACACCCATAACGCATACGACTTTATTCATGGTTCTTCACTCCGTGGTTCGTGAAACAAACGGCTCCAGACTCGCGCGGCTGCCGCTACTGGGGCAAACTGACCACTTCGCCGCCGGCCTTGGTGCTCATCGCCCGATAGATCGTGTGGTCGATGTTTTCCGTAACGAACCGAACCGAGGCGTCGCCCATGGCGAAATGGACGCCGCCGGAATGCCGGCTGCGGAACGACATCACGTTGGGCCAGTGGTTGGGGGTCGGCGGCTCGGGGAAGAAGTTGGGCGGGGCATGGCAGCTTGCGTAATCGCCGTTGGAGTAGAAGGCCGTCGAGTGCGCGTTCTCCTTGGCCACGTCTTCCCCGACCAGGAACGTGTTGCTCGTGCCGTCGCGAATGGCCTCGATGTTGACCGCCTCCTGGTAGTTGTTGCGGTAGAAGATGCCGTTGCAGCCGATCGTGTTGTGGCAATCAGGCTCGGTCCCCTGATGAACGCTGCTGCTGCCGCCCATCCGCGTATCGCCGATCACGCCCTTGTAGCTGGTCAGGGCCACCTCGATACCGCTAAACTGGTACTGGCTGGTCGAGTTTTGCAGCACCGATTCGTCCGACGGGCAATGGAGCGTCGTGACCAGCGTCTTCAATGCCTCGCGACACAGGGGATTCTGAATCCCGCCGCCGGAGAACATGTGGCCGTTGAAACCGGGCTCGAACAGATCGTACAGGGCCTTCTGCTCCATGTGGGGCAGCACACTAACGATCCAGCCCTTACCGCTACACTCGGGACTGGGGCGCGATCCTTCGTGGCCCCACGGACTGATGCTGATGGGAAACGTCCCGTTGTAGGCCGTCTGGTAGTTGTGTACGCCCAGGCCGATCTGCTTGAGATTATTGGAGCACTGCATCCGCCGCGCGGCCGCCCGAACCGCCTGAACGGCCGGCAACAAGAGTCCGATGAGGATCCCGATGATGGCAATCACCACCAACAACTCGACCAGCGTAAAACCCCGGCGACGGCGAATGGACATGATATGCTCCGTGAACAGCTATTATGAGGGGGCAGGCATGCGGTGCCCGTGGGGAAAGAGAATCCGCCGGACAGCAACGATCGCAGTATACCCGAAAACCCACCCCCTGGCGAGCGGTTTGCTCAGCACCTCGTTGAAAAAGGCGACACGGAGAGGGCGTGTGCCACTGCTTGCTTGCAAGCAGTGTTCTTTTGCCGGGTTTCGTGCTCGAATCCGCAGGCACTGCTTGCTTGCAAGCAGTGTTTTTTTGCCAGGTTTCGTGCTCGAATCCGCAGGCACTGCTTGCTTGCAAGCAGTGGCACACGACTTTTCCAACAGGCTGCTACGCCCGATTTCGCTTCCGCCGAGCGACAGCGGCAAGACCGAGCAAGCCCAGTAGGGCCAGTGCCAGGGTCCCCGGCTCGGGGACGGCGCTGTAAACGCGGATTTCGTTCAACCCCGCACTCGCGCCGTGGATGCTGTCGATCTGGAGTTTGACGAAACGGGCATCGATCGGATCGAACATGAAGCTCTCGACCGGGATGTTCTGGATGGCGCCACTGCTGACGAATTGAGTTAGCGTGCCGGTGGTCACCTCCGACCAACTCGCGCCGTCGGTGGAGACCAACAGCGTGAAGTCCTCGACGCCGCGGTCGTGGTAACCGCCGTTGTGCGAGTTCTGGAGATCGACGCGGTCGATCGTGAATGTATCCACCAAATCGACGATCACGTCGCCGGTCTGACCATCGGGGCCGAGCCAGAAGGAACGGCCTTGCGCGTCGCCCGGGTATTGGTCGTTCAGATCACCGTCGGTCAGATTATAGGCGGGAAAGCCGCCGGCCCCGGTGTAGTAAGCCCAGGCGGAAACCGGCTTGCCAAGGGCCAGATTGCGGCCCAATTCGAGTTGCGGATCGCCAAAGATGACCTGATCGTAGCTGTACGTGTCGCCGCCGTCGCTGGCCACGAGGGTGAGAAAGCGATCGTTGGCCGAAATGCCCACCTGGATCGGGGTGCCGGCGGTGAGATTGCCGCCAATGCCGTACATCAGCCGGCCATCGAGATAAACGTTGAAATCGATGTTGCCGCCGGCGCCGGTCACCTTGCCATAGGTCGTGGTGAACTGGCCAACTTCCATGCCGGGATTGGCCGCCCGGATGGCGTCCAGATCGAACGTGACGCCCTTATTGGCATGAGCGCCGATCAGCGAATGGCCTTCGGTGGCATAGTCGACGCCGCCCAATACGGTGCTCACCCCGCCGGTCGGACCGTTGCGAAGATATCCCCAACTGCGGGCGTCGCGATTGGGATATCCGACCGTTGTGCCCGTGCTGTCGATCTGCATCTGTCCACCGGCGTTGACACCGGGGATCCAGACGCCGTCGACATAGTCCAGCGCCACGGTGTGATAGCCGGGTCCGGTCACGGTGCCCGGGTTGGCGGTTCCGGCGGCGATAAGCTCTCCGGTGCCCGGGTTGATCCCCGCGTCGAACGTACCGTTTCCGCTGCCATTGCCGCCGCCGACCACGTCGGCCAGATCAAGAGTCCGCGTGGGGACCATCAGCGGTTGTTGCTGGGAATCCACCGCACCGACCCGATAGTGCATCCAGATCTGCTGCGCTGAAAGCTCCTCGTGGTAGATGGCCACTTCATCGATCACGCCGTCGAACCAATCGCCGCCGCCGGCGATCGATCCGATTCGCCATTGGTTGCCGCCATTCCAGAGTGTTCCCATGTTGCCGGACCACTCCTTCTGCAGTTCGCCGTTGACGTACGTCGTAAAATGGCCCGCGTTCGTGGCCGTGCCGACGATGTGGTACCACTCGTCGGCCTGCGCAGGAGCATTTCCGTCGAGCCACTTCGCTCCGGTGGAACTGTACGAGTAGTGCATCGGATGCCCCGACGGCTCCAGGCGTAGCTGGTGCGAGAACGTGGCCGTGGGGTTACCGGACGTTCGCACCATGATGTTTCGGGCGGTGGTCGCACCAGCGTCGGCCTTCACCCAGGCCTCGATCGTGTAGGCCGTCGGATGCACGAGGTCGGGAATGTAGACCTGGCTCACCGGGCTGCTGCCGCTGAACTCGGCCGCCGTGTTGCCCGCGGCGCCGGGAATGCCGGCCGCGCCCACGGTCGGTACTCCGTCGGGCGGCGCGAACTGACCGTAGTTGCCGTTGAGCGCGGTGCCGGCCGATCCTGAGTTCACCGCCGGATCCCCTGTGCTACTCTCGTTGAACCGCCAATACCCATACGGGTTATCGCTATCGACCAACCGGCTGTACGAGTCGGTAATACCGGGTCTCGGAGGCGTCGGCTGAAGCGAAGTGACCTCGAAGTCGTCGAAGGCGGCCCCGTTGGCACCGCCCAAGAAGATCCGCGAATTCGTGGCATCAAAACCATTGTCGGCGCCGTTGGTGGCAGCGAACGAGCTGCTGGGCACAAACGGACCGCCCGTGTAGTCCTGATGAACGTAGTAACTCATCTGTTGGGCCGTCGAGTCCCAATCCATCCGCAGTCGGTGCGTGCCGTTGCCCGCGAGGTCCGCCGAGGCAACGGTTTCCACGGTGTTATCGGTGATCGTCACGCCACCTCCGCCGAAATCGTCGGGGCCCGGACGCATATAGATGTGAGAACCGGTCCTCGGTTCGCCGTAGAAACCGCCGTCGGGCTCGCCCGTTCCCATGCCAAAAAAGACCAGTCCCCAGCCGGCCTGACCGCCGGGAATCGTGACCGTCGTCAGTGCGGAGAAGTCGGTGGTGCTGTAGTCCGTGTCGATGGTCCGCAAGTAGCTGCGGCTGCCGACGCCCGCGAAGGTGGCGTTCGAACCGTTGAAGGAAGCGCCGGGGCCCGACGACTGCACCAGGTTCGGCCCCGGCAGAGCCCCGGCGTTGCTGAAATCCTCGCTGAACAAAGCCGCTGCTTGGCATTCCACGGGGCCTATCGAGGCAGCCAAGCCGGCAAGCGTAAGAATAACGAGGGAAATTCGCGTAGTCATTTGGGGTGCTCCAGAGAGAACTGAGATGTCGAGCGAATTCGAGGTGAATGCCGACCGGACCTGATACGGCGAGACCACCAGCTAATAGCGATTCTAGTCGGAAGGCGGGGCAATGCAAGGAAATTGCCGAAAATCGCCGGGAGGCACGGGGGGTGCCAACTAAAGCTGCGGGGGCATTGCGAGATCGCCCTCGCCACCCTCGTGACGACGCTTCTGCGTCGAAGAATGGGCACATGCGATACGCGCCTTGATGGACGGGGTGCCTGTAGCAAGCCCCCAGTACGTTGAGTTCTGGGGGCTCGCTGCGCTCGACCGCCAGGCACCCAGCCGTGTGAGACAGCGCCCCCACCTATGACGGTTCAGCCACCTCGGCCAGTGGTCCGACCGTCACGGTCGTGCCGCGGGAAAGGGGATGCCGGGCCAGCACGGCGGCGATTTGTTCCGGGGTGACCGACGCCACCGCGTCCAGATCGTCGCGGACCGAGCGGTACGCGCGGCGCTGGGTCCAATCGCTGCCCACCGCGAACAGGCGCCCGCGCGGCCGTTCACCCGAGAGGACCACCCGAGAGGTGATCTTGCTCTTGGCCTGGGCCAACTCGGCGGGCGTCACGCCGTCGGTTTCCACCTGGCGGTAGATGTCGAGAATACGTTGCAGGTTGTCGGCCGCCTGCGGCGGATCACAACTCAGGTAGGTGATGAACATGCCGCTGCCTTCGTAGTCGTAATGGCTCAGCGAGGCGTGTTCGGCCAGGCCCGGATCGATCAGTTCCCAATAGAAACGGCTGCCCGAGTCGTCGCCGAGGATGGTCGCCGCCAACTTGGCCGGATAGCGATCGTCGTCGGTGGCCGAGGGGCCGGTGGCCATTCCGATCGCGTACTGCTGCGCGGCCGCTTCCTTGCCGAGGATGTGGAACCCGCGTCGTGCCACGGCCGGTTCGACGATTCGTCCCGTCGGACCGGTCTCCCAATGGCCGCAACATCGCCCCACGTGGTCCACCAGGGCGGCGAAATCGATCCGCCCGCTGGCGGCCAGGACGACATTTCCCGGGCTGTAGCGCCGCCCGAAGTAACCGCGCATTGCATCGACCGACAGCGTCTCGATTCCGTCGACGGTTCCCAAAACGCTTTGGCCCAAGGGATGGTCGCCAAAACAGGCCGCCTTGCACTTATCGTCGGCTCCGAAAGGCGGCTGGTCTTCGTACATGCGGATCTCTTCGATGATGACCTGCTTCTCGGTCTCGAAGTCGGCCTGGCGCAGCGACGGGCGCATGATGTCGCCCAGCAGTTCGACCGCCCGATCGACGAATTCCGGCAGCACGGCCGCGTAGAAGACCGTATTCTCCTCGCTGGTGAAGGCGTTGTAATGGGCCCCCATCTCGTCGAACTCGCGGTTCACGTCGTCGGCCGTGCGGCGGGGCGTGCCCTTGAAGAGCATGTGCTCCAGGAAATGGCTCACGCCGGCGGTGTCCGAGGTCTCGTCGCGCGAGCCGGTCTGGACGAAGAAACCGATCGCCGCGGAATGAGCCAGATCGTTACACTCGGCCACCACTTCCAGGCCGTTATCCAGCATCGCTTTACGAAACTCCACCGTCTACCTCCAGCGGCTGAGGACCGAGCGTAACGATCGTGAAATCGCCGGGCGGATGCGCCGCCACATAGTCGTTGATGGCCGATCGGGTCAGCTCGTCGACCAGCCGGCCGAGTTCTTCCAGCGTGCGGGCGTGGCCCAGGTGATACCAATCGCGGGCGACCGCCGAGCTGCGGGCCGAACTCGACTCGCCCTGCATGACCAGGCTGCTCTTGATCCGCGCCTTGAGACGCTCCAGTTCGTATTCCTCGATCCCCTGGGGCAAGCGGGCCAACTCGGCGAGCATCACGTCGAGCGTTTCCTGTGCCCGATCGGCGCTGGTGCCCGCCTGGCAAAAGACGCCTCCCCGATGACGCAAACTGTGGTACGTGGCACCGACGGAGTAACACAGGCCGCGGCGTTCGCGAATCTCGGTAAAGAACCGGCAGCTCATGCCACCGCTGAGCACGCCGACGGAGCCCCAGGCGCGAAAGTAATCGTCGTGGCCGTACGGCACACTCGGGTAGGCCACGGCGATCTGTGTCTGATTGGAATCGTGGGGAAAATGTTCCAATCGGGAGCCGCCGGCTTGCTCGACGATATCGGGGGTCTGGTTGGGCTGCCAGTCATCGATCAGCCCGGCAACGGTGTCCTTGAGCTGTTCCCAATCGAACCGCCCGGCCACGCCGAGGATGGTGCCGTTGGGGCGATACATTTCGGCGAAATGCCGGCGGATTTCGTCGATCTCCACCGACTCGATCACTTCGAGTTCGCCTTGCGAGGGACGTCCCCAGGGTTTGGGGTAATGGCGGCGGCGCAACTCGATCATTACCCGCTGCGACGGCTCGTCGGCCACCGCCCGCCATTCCTGGAGCATCATCTGCCGGCCGGCTTCCAATTGATCGGCCGGCAAGTGGGGGCGGCGGAGCACGTCGCTGACGATGGCCAGGGCGCGGGGCATGTTTTCCGCCACGGTGGCCCCGCTGAAACTCGTGTGGGAGTCGAAGACCGACTCGCCACGCTCGACGCCCAGATTGTCGAGGTCGAGGATGAACTGGTGGCTGTCGCGCGGGCCGGCTCCGCGCAGGGCCATCTCACAGGTGAAGCTACCGAGCCCCCCACGATCGGCCGGGTCGGAAACACACCCAACCGGTACCAGGAAGGTGAACGCGGCCGACTCCAAGCCGGCAATCGGCTCGGCCACCAGGACCAGCCCGTTGGCAAACGTATGAGAACGGATCGACTCGCTCACCTCGACTCCTCGGTTCGTCGGCGCGGCATAAAACGGCAACCCCTCAGGATACCGTCGCCGGGCGGTTTGCGAAATGCCCGACGCTGGGTTTCCGGTTGGTCCCCGACCGGGCTGACACGACATCACATGCCGGCAGGGCGGTTGTTGCAGTAGAACGGAACTTGTTCCGTCTCCCGGAATCCAGAATCGAGAGCCAAACCTACTTCGTTCTACGAGGGCGAAGGGTCTTCTCTTCCACGCCCATAACGACGATTGCTGCAAACGGAACAAGTTCCGTTCTACAAGCCCGGTCAACCTCGGATCACTCCTTTATCCGTAATGTGGGTGAGGTCAAGTCGCCTGCGGTGGGAACGGTTCTTGCCCGACCCCCCCCCGTAGCCCATCAATCCGAGGGGTTTTTCTGTTGGCGCTTGACTCCGCCGTGGCCCCATGCTTCAATCAACGATGCGTCGGCAGATTCCTGTCGGCACGGCGGCTTGATCGAGCCGTGCGAATCACCTTGACGAAACCTCACGAGAAATGCCATGACCACCGGGAGATTGACTGCAACCTTGGCCCTGTTAACGGTAGCAATGTTAGCGGCATGTTCCACCGCGACGGCCGCGCCGGTCGAAGCGTTTGTGGGCCCGCCCACAGCCCCGGACACGACTCGAACGGATACTTTCGCTCAGGGCGGGTTTGGTTTCTTTGCTTCTACCCTTGGAACGAAGCAGGTCAACCAACTCGGGTTTTGGGTGTCGCCGGACAATCCCGGCGGCGTGCTGGCAGTAGACCATAACATTGCCCTTTACAATTACGCCGGCGCCAGCCAGTACCCGCAAATCGCCGCCGCCACGATCCCAGCCGGGTCGACCGCGGATGCCAACGGTTACGCCTGGGCAAGCATCCCGGCACTCACGCTGACGGATACCCGTCAGGGCCTTGATTACTACATTGTCACGGCGTCGGTGGGTACGGATGTCTGGGCCCCGAACACCGGCAGTGCGAATGTCCCCACGCTGGACGCAACGTTTGGAACGCGTACCGGCAATGGTTGGTTTTCGACCACTCCGGCTCCGGGCGTCGGCGGTACGGCTGGATTCAACATGGTGGGCGGCAATGGCGGCTATTTCGGGCCCAACATCGGGTTCGAGGCGGCTCCCCCACCGGCGGATCTTATCACGGGCGTAACGATCGAGGACTATTCCTCGCAGCTTGTCGACAACTTCGACCGTCAAGCGCTTCATACGGTCGATGGTTCCGGGTTGACCGGAGGATATCACGGAAACGCCCCCGACCCCACCATGTGGCTAACGCACGGAACGTATCGGGCACCCAACGACCCACTGCCGGCGCAGATCACGTTTGATCTCGAGGCCGTCTACGATTTGGACCGTTTCCACGTCTGGAACTACAACGAAGTGGGCGGCACCTTTACCAACCGCGGTGCCGATGACGTGACGATCTCGGTGGCTAGTGCCGCGGGCGGCCCCTTTACCTCGCTCGGAAACTTCAATTTCGCCAAGGCGGACGGCACATCCGCCTATGCCGGTGAGACGATCGACCTGAGTGCATATGCGGCGGCCGACAACGCGCGTCTGGTCCGCTTTGACATTACCAGCAATCACAACGGCGACGCCGACTTCGCCGGCCTCAGCGAGGTGCAATTCAGCGGTGATTTCGTCGCGGAACCGCCGCCACCATCGGGGCTGGTCGGCTACTGGAAGCTCGACGGCAACGGCGCTGCGGTGGCCGGCGGAACCGGAGCCCTGGTCAACGGCCCGCAGTCCACCACCGACCGCAACGGCGCCGACGGCGGCGGCTTGGCGTTCGACGGCGCCAGTCAGCAATACGTTTCGGTGCCCGGCGGGGGCGGACTGAACGGGGCAACCTCCGCGACGGTGAGTATGTGGGTTCAGTGGAACGGCACACAGGACGCCGGTTGGGGGAATCGAAATGCAGCCGTTCTGGGCCGGCAGAACAACGGCCAGTGGTCCGACAACCTCCTTGCCCTCTACCCCACAACCGACCCGGACACGGCGAACATCAACTGGGAAGCGATTGTCGGGCAAGGCATGAACAGCGGCGTCCAACCGCAGTCCGGCGACTGGCACCACGTGGCCGTGACGATGGGCCCGAACGGCGAAGTCTTCTACGTTGACGGTGTGCCGGTGGCCAATCGGGGAGCATTCGGCGGGTTCCACGATCTGGCTTCGATTCCCCTGACCATCGGCGCCTGGATCGGCGACGGCGCGTCGTATTCGACCGGCCGCATCGACGACGTGGCGGTGTGGAATCAAGTGCTCAGCGCCGGGCAGATCGCCAAGCTGGCCGCGCAGACGATGTCGCCGGGCGACGGCCTGATTCGGCCCGTCGGCGCCCAAGCGTCCAGCGAACTGATTGGCAGCTTCCGACGTCAAGTGGCTAACGCCAGCGATCGGGCCGGACATACGACGAACGATCCGGACGGCTGGGCCGGCGACGTCGACGGAATGTGGCTCTCGGCGGCCGGCGACACGACGCCGACGGTCACCTTCGACCTGGGCGGTGTGCATGCCGTCGGTTCGCTGGAGCTGTACAACTACAATGAACTGAACTTGACCAGTCGCGGCGTCGCGCAGGCGGAAATCCTCGTCTCCACCGACAACATCAACTACAGCTCGCTGGGCACGTTCGACTTCGACCAGGCGACCGGCAACGGCGCCAACCCCGGCCAGTTCGTGTCGCTCGGCGGCGTGCAAGCCCGCTACGTCCAGTTGGGCGTCGTGGCCAACTACGGCGATTCGGGCTACACGGGACTCAACGAAGTGGCCTTCATGGGCGAGGCGCTGCAGCCAATGCCCTTGCAGGACGTCTCGGTTACGGCTTCCAGCGCCCTGTTCGAGGGCAACTTCGATCGGCGGCCCGGGCATCTGGTCGACGCCGCGGGGTTGTTTGCCGACGGGCACTCCGCCGGACTGGAAGGCCTCCACTGGCTCAGTGAGGGTGTCGGCTTCGGACAGCCGGGTGACGATTCCGATCCCGAGTTGGTCTTCGATCTGGGGTCTGTTGCCAGCGTCGTCTCGGCCCGCATTTGGAACTACAACGAGGCAAACTTCACCAATCGTGGGGTCCAGGATCTCGAAATCCTCGGGTCGGCCGACGGTGTGGACTTCACCTCGCTGGGGACTTTCACGCTGGCCGAAGCGCCGGGCGTCGACGGGGTCGACTATTCCGAGTGGCTGGCGATCAACGCCGCCGGCGTTCGCTTCCTCAAGTTCGACGTTCTCTCCAACCACAACGGATCGACCTATGATCCACAAAACCCACTGATCGGCGGCGACAACGGTTTTGTCGGGCTCAGCGAGGTGCGGTTCTACGTACCCGAACCAGCTACCATCGCGCTCTTCGCGCTGGGTGCCGTGGCGCTGGTCCCGATTGCCCGACGGCGCCGACGATAGATCCGCCGCGGGCGCACCCCTCGTTACGACGCTTCCGCGTCGTAACGCACGATCAGACGCATTGCGTCCCTCCCTGTCGCGGGCGACCGGGCTAACACGATCGTCGCTTGTTAGCCCCGTGGCCTGCGACGGGAACGGTCCTGCCGGGTGTGTCAGGCGTTGACCTCGTATCCCCCCGTATGTATGCTGTCCTCTGAAGGTTGATACGAGCCCTTGGGAGGATGTCGGGATGAGATACGCACTTCGCGGGAAGCTTCCGCCGCTTTTCCTTACCGCCATTCTCTCGCTGCCGCTGGCGGCCGGAGCAGAAGGCGACGCTCCGGAGAATCTCGCCCCCAGGGCGAAGGTCACCGCCAGCGACGAGTACGACGGCAACTATTTGGCCCGGTTCGCGGTCGACGGCAAGGTCCCCGGGCTGCTCTCCGGCAATGACCTGAAAGCCGCTTGGGTGGTGCGTGGCGGAGCGAACAACTTCCAAGGCTCCTTCACCCTCACGTGGGACAAGCCGGTCGAAGTGGCCGAGATCCTCTATTGCGGCCGCACCGCGATGATCGACGAAGAGTGTTTCAAAGACTACGAAGTCTATCTCGACGATGCCGAGCAGCCCGTCGCTCGGGGGACCTTCGAGATGAAACACGGCCCGCAGCGGATTCGCATCCCCAAGACGGCCGTCCGTAAGATCACGCTGAAATTCCTCTCGGCCCACACGTCGCGGTACAACCCGGGCGCGTCGGAAATCGCCGTTTTCTCGGCTCCGGTCAGCGACGAGTATCTGCTGGCCTTCGGCCTGCCGCCGGGAGAGAGAACGCCCGAGGCTCGCAAGTTGGCCGCGGATCTCTATTCGGGCGATCTGGGATTCCGCGATATCCTGGTCATCCACCGCACCCCCTTGCGCCTGTCGCACGTCTATACCTACCACGTCGAAGGCTACAATCCCGGTGGCGGGCTCTATGTCTTCACCCCGGGTCCCGACGGCGGGAAGCTCCGCCGGTTGGTCGATTCGACCGATGGCGAGATTATCGACGCCGACCTGTCGTACGACGGCCGCGAGGTCGTCTTTTCCTGGAAACGCGGCGGCGTGGTCATGGCCCGGCCCAATCAACTGCTCCAAGACGTCGACCGTAGCGTTGCGGAAGACAACTACCAGATCTACCGGATCAATCTCGACGGCACGGGTCTGGTGCAGTTGACCGACGGTGTGGAAAACAACCTCAACGCCTGCTGGCTGCCCGACGGGGGGATCGCCTTTATCTCGGATCGCAAGCCGGCGTATGCCTACTGTTTCGTTACCACCTCGCCCGTGCTCTACCGCATGGACCGCGACGGGGAGAACCAGAAACGTCTGTCGGCAAACTACCTGATGGACTTCACGCCCGCGGTGCTCAACGACGGCCGGATCATCTTCACCCGCTGGGAATATGTCGACCGGCCGGCGTGTCCGATCCAGAGCCTTTGGTCGATCAATCCCGACGGAACGGCCCTGGCCGGCTACTACGGCAATCGGGTGTTGGCGCCCGGTACCTTCATGGACTCCCAGTCGATCCCCGATACGCAAAAGATCCTCTGTCTGGCGACCAACCACAACGGCGATTGTCGCGGCGGGATCTGCGTGATCGACCGGTCCAAGGGCGTCAACTCGCGCGAGGCCGTGCGGAACGTCACGCCCGAGGTCGATATCTACCGGGTCGGCGGCGTGTACGGCAATGGGCTCAACGGCCCGTATGAAAAACCGTTCCCCATCGACGACGGGCGCTATCTCGTTTCCCGAAGCGGCGTACTCCAGCTTCGCGACTACGAAGGCAACTACGTGACCGTGCTGGGCATGAAAGACGGGATGGGCTATTACAGCGCGCAGCCCGTGCGTACCGTTCCCACGCCACCGGTCGTTTCGACCGTGCGGCTCGACGAATCGGTCAAGCTCTCCGAGGACGGAAGCGTCTCCGGCTCGACCGCCACGGTGGTGCTGCAAGACGTTTACCGCGGGCTGGGGCCGCATGTCCGCCGCGGCGAAGTGAAGCAGATCTGCGTGGTCCAGGAGATCGAAAAGAGCACCTACACGCCGCTGATCCACGAAGTTCCCACGGGCAAGGGTTACGCGGCCAACACGGCGTTCGGCTATCAGTTTCCGCTCGTCTCGTGCGGTGCGACCTATTCGCCGAAGAAAGTGTGGGGTACCGCCGACGTGGCCGAGGACGGTTCGGCCTGTTTCCATGTCCCCTCGGAAGTGCCCATCTATTTCATGGCCCTCGACGCCGAAGGCCGTGCCGTGCAGCGGATGCGGACCTTTACGCACATGATGCCCGGCGAGGTGCAAGGGTGTGTCGGATGCCACGCCGATCGCAACGAGCAGACGCCGCGCCCGATGAACGATCTGGCCGTCATGCGCCGCCCGCAAGATCTGAAACCGCCGGCGTGGGGTGTCGGCGGGTTCCAGTATCCGCTGGTCGTGCAACCCGTGTTGGATGAGAATTGCGTCGGGTGTCACAACGCGGCGGAGCACGCCGGCGGGATCGATCTGTCGGGCGACAAGACCGATTTCTTCAACGTCTCCTACGACGTGCTCGCCCGGATGGGTACCATGGGCGAAACGCGCCCGCAGCAGCATAACGCCCGGATCGACAGCGGCGAGGAAGGCAGCAGCCCCTATACGAGTTGGATCTGGACGATCAACGGCACCGAACGGACCATTCTCCAGATCGACCCCAAGACCTGGGGCTCGCCGGCGAGCAAGTTGGCCGAAATCATCCGCAGCGGACACCCGGACGCCGACGGCAAGCCGCGCGTCGACGTGGCCGACGAAGACCGCCGCCGCGTCTATCTCTGGATCGACCTGAACGTACCCTATTACGGCACTTCGGCCTCCAACCACTCGGGCCGCATGGGCAGCCGGCGGATGTTGCCGCCGGAGTTGGACTCGGTTCTGGCGGAGGTCGCCTCGCGTCGTTGCGCGAGTTGCCACGCCTCGGGCGTTCCGCGGACGTTTTACACGCGGATGCTCAAGCCGGAGAACAACAACTTCCTCTTGGCCCCGCTGGCCAAAACGGCCGGCGGCAGCGAGGCGTGCGGTCGGGCGGTCTTCGCGTCGAAGGACGATCCGGACTATCGCAAGATTCTCGAAGTGTTCGCGCCGGTGCGGAAACTTCTGGAACAACACCCCCGCGCCGACATGCCCGGCTTCGTCATGCCTCCGTGTAGTGCGTTGGAGCATCTGACGAGCCGTTAATTCCTCAACAACTGGGCCGGTTGCTCGGCACGAAAGGGCTCGATCGGCTCGGGCGATTCTTCGTGGCTGATACCGTTGACCGGTCGCCCGACCGATGCGCAGATGCGGTAATAGAGCAGATACAGCGTGGGCACCAGCAGCAGTACCAGCACAGTGGCAAACAACAAGCCGAAGCACAGGCTGACGGCCATGGGAATCAGCACTTGGGCCTGAAACGACGTCTCCAGCAGAATGGGCAGCAGACCGACGACCGTGGTGATCGAGGTCAGTAGCACGGGGCGAAAACGTCGCCGTCCCGCGTCGAGCAGGGCCTTCTTGACGGGAACATCCGCGCGCACCTGTCTGTTGATGAAATCGATCAGCACGATCGAGTCGTTCACCACGACTCCGGTCAAGGCGACCAAGCCGAACAGGCTGAACAGGGTGAGCGGCAATCCCATGAGGGCATGGCCGACGACGGCCCCCACGGCACCGAAAGGAACGATCGCCAGGATGATCAGCGGCTGGGCGTAGGAGCGGAATTCGAGCGTCAGCAGGGCAAACATGGCCACCAGGGCGATGACCAGGCCATCGAGCAGGCCGGCGATCGATTCGGCCGTCTGTTTCTCCTGGCCCTCCCAACGCGCGGCGATGCCCGCGTACTGCGGCTCTTCAAGAAGTTCTTTGAGAAACCCGTTCTTGAAGTCCTTGACGATCTTCTTCGCGTTGCCCTTACTTTCGTCGACATCGGCGGTGATGGTGATGGCTCGCATCTGATCGACCCGGGTAATCTGCGAATAGCCCCGTTGCACGTCCTTGGTAGCCAGTTCGGTCAGCGGGCGTTCGGACCGATCACCGGTTCGCACGCGGATGTTGTTAAAATCGCGCATCGACCGCCGCTCATCCACCGGGTAGCGGACCATCAGCTTGACTTCGTGGCGCCCGCGTTGCAGCCGCATCACTTCTTCGCCGTAATAGGCGGCACGCACGGTTCCCGCCAGGCTTGCCAGATCAACATTCATCGCCTCGGCGCCGGGTTTCGGCTTGAGTTGATATTCCCATTTGCCGGGTCGGCTATTGTCGGCAACGTCGAACACGCCCTCCTGCTTGGCCAGTTCCTCCTTGCACCGTTGGACCGCGCTCTCAAGCAATTCCATCTTCTCCGGCGTGCCGAGCAACTGAAGCTCAATCGGCGTACCGCCGGGGCCCATCGACACGGAGGTAAACGAAAGGGTCTCGTAGCCGGGCGGAAGATCGGTCGCTCGCTTTCGCCACTCGGCGAGAATTTGGTTGCTGTCGATCGTCCGGTACTCCGGCGCGACCAGTTCGATGCCGATACTCCCCACGTGGCTGCCGCCGGCCGTGGCCACCGGCCCCGTGTCGCCGACATTCACCTGTCCGACCGCCAGATGGCGAATCTTCACCAAGGGCATCCCTTCCTCGGCCGACTCGCGATCGAGTTCGAGGATGGCGGCTTCCATTTGCACAGCAGCTCTCTCGGTAATCGCAGCCGGTGTGCCGTCGGGGTAGACCACCTTACCAACGATCGACTCCCCGTCGAGTTTGGGAAAAGCCACAAAGGGCGTAATGCCCGATCGGACGAGCCCGCCAACCATCAGCAATACGGCGGCGGCGGTGGCGAGCACGACCGCCGGACGCTTCAGCGCGCCCTGCAACAGGGGCATGTAGGCGCGTGTGATGGCCCACTGCAAGAATGAATTCGATCCGCGATTGACCCAGCGCATGAAGCCCTTCGGGGCCACGTCTTTGCGGCCGTGCGCCAGATGGCAAGGAAGAATCAACGTCACTTCGACCAGCGAGAGCATCAACATGGCAATGACCGCCACGGGCATCACGGCAATGAACTTGCCCATCACGCCGGGAACGAAAAGCAGCGGCGCGAAGGCGATCATCGTCGTGGTAACCGAGGCGGCCACCGAAGGCAGTACCTCGACGGTTCCGTCGATGGCCGCCTTGACGAAGCCGGATCCACGCTGGCGATGGGCGTAGATATTTTCGCCGACCACGATCCCGTCGTCGACGAGGATACCCAGCGCCATGAGGAAGGCGAACATCGACAGCATGTTCAACGTCTGCCCGCCGTAGAGCATCACCGCGCAACAGCCCAGGATGGAGATGGGAATCCCCAACGCCACCCAGAAGGAAAGCCGCAACTCCAGAAAGATCGCCAGCACCAGAAACACCAGCACCAGACCTTGCAGGCCGTTGCGAGTGAGCAACTCCATACGGTCCCTGACGTGTACCGAGATATCGGCCCAGGTGCGGATCTTATATCCCTCGGGCAGCACGTCGCTGTCGGGCTCTTCCAATGTAGCGAGGTATTTCTTCACTTCCGCAACGATGACCAGCAGGTCTTCGTTGGACGTGCTGTTGACCGAGATGACCAGCCCCGGCTGGCCGTTGATGCGGTTGATCGCCGTCGTGTCGGTAAATTCGTCCCGAACCGTGCCTAAATCGCCGACGGTGAGTGTCGCGCCGCCGGGCTGCGTGATCAGCGGGATCTTGGCGATCTCTTCGCCCCGCAGCCGCTTGTTTTTCCCCCGCAGCAGCACCTCTTCCGACTCGGTCTTCATGCTGCCGCCGGGAAGTTCGACGTTCTTGCGCCGCAGAATCTGGGCGACCTCTTGCAGGGTCAACCCGTACTCGCGAAGCGTCTTCTCGGAGATCTCCACGTCGATCTGATACGCCCGGGTACCCACGATCTCGGCCTGGGAAACCGAGGAGAGCTGCAGCAGATCGTCGCGTACCCGTTCGGCCACCTCGCGCAGGGCCACTTCCGCGCGGGGGTCTTCACTCTCGGGAGCGAGAATGCCCACGCGTATGGCCGTCTTGCGGAGCGTGATCTGCTTGATCTCCGGTTCCTCGGTTAATTCGGGGAGACTGGGGATCCGGTCGATCTCGGACCGCACCTCGTTGAGCGTTCTCTGGACGTCGGGGATTTCCGATTCCAGCTCCAAAATGACCGAGCCCATGCTCTCCCGGGCGACCGAGTGCATCGTCTTGATCCCGTCGACCGAGCGGACCGCCTCTTCGATCTTCTGGCAAACGCCCTCTTCCACCTCCGACGGACTGGCCCCGGGATAGGGGACCGAGACCTGAATAATCTCCAACTCGAACTCGGGAAACACCTCGCGGCGCATCAGGTAAAGACTGATACCACCAACCAGCAGGATGCCCACCATCAGGGTGTTCATCGCCGGCGTGTTGCTGATCGACCATCGAATGAGTGATTTCATCGTCCGCGCTCGGTAGCTCAGTCCTTGGTTTTCCGCCCCACGGCCATGCCGTCCTTCAATTCGGCCAGGGGGCTCACCACGACCTGATCGTCGGCCGTCAGTTCGCCCTCCGGCGCCGCGATGATCACGGTACTCTCGCAAACCTGCAACACACGCACGTCGACGATTTTCAGCTTGCCGTCGCGCACGCACCACACCTGGCTACCCGGCCGGATCGCCTTCTCCGATACTCGCAGCAGCGGCGTCTGAGGTTCTGCCAAGATTCGGGCGGTGACAAACATCCCGCGAACCAGCGCCGGCGGCCCGGTTCGATCCGCGGGCCGCACGGCACGGGGATTGTCGACCGCAATGCGGCAGGGAACCATTCGCGTGGCAGCATCCACGCCAATTCCGTCGTAACGCGCCAGCTTGCCCTTCCAGGTGTACTCCACGCCGGCCAGCGTGTAGGCGACGTCGACGTCGCACGGCGGCAGATCGTAGCCGCGCGAGGGATCGTCCTGTACTTGGAGTCCCGGCGACGCCGTCTCCCGGTCCCAGATCCAGTAGAGATCGTCCATCCGCAAGCTACAGCGGATCTCGATCCTGGAGGTGTCTTCGATCTTCGCCAGGACCGTTCCCTTGCGCACGTAGTCGCCCTGCTCGACCAGATCCTCCACAACGACTCCGTCGACCGGTGCCGTGATACTGGTGCGCTGCAGGTCGACGTTGGCTTTGGCCAATTGAATCCGGCCCCGCTCTTGCGCCCACTCCAACCGCTTGCGCCGCGTATTCAATACGCGCATCTGGTTGAAGAGGGTCAGCCAGGCGTTCTCGGCGGTCAGCAAGGTTCTGGTTGCCCCTTCCAGATCAGAGTCGGTCAATACGCCGTCGGCGTGAAGTGTTTCGGCCCGTTGGAAGTCCTCCTCCTGCAAGGTCAACTGCCGCTCGGCCAGATCGATCAGCGACCAGGTGTTGGCGAATTCGCCGTCCAACTCGTTGACGGCCGCGTCCGCCTGATTGAGATCCATCTTCAATCGGCTGACTTCAGTCTGGTAGTCTTGCGGATCGATCTTGAAGAGTTCCATTCCGGGTGTCTCGCCGCCCGGGCCGGTGACGAACTTGCCCGCCCGGCATTCGGGTGCTTTCTTCACGATCAGGCCGTCGACTTCGGCCGCCAACTCGATTTCGCGAAACGGTACGGCCACGCCGTCCGCTTGGATCACCAGCGGAGGACGGTGCGCCTGGACCGTTTCCGTCTCGACCATCGGCGCGGAGTGGTCCACGTCGCCGGAATCGGCATCGGCCGCCGACTTCTTCTCGCTGCCCATCAGCATGAACATGGCTACGCCGCCCACCAAGATGAGTACAGGCAGAAGCACGGTTCCAAGGGCATTCGAGCGATACCAAGAATCGTCTTTCATCCGATCCACCTCTTGCAGTTCGGCCTTCGTTACGGGTGTGTCTCTTCAACCGCCGCGCCAACCTCGGCCGACGGCCGATCACCATCGGCCAGCGGCGGCCCCAGTCCCAAGGCGGCCAACATGACTTGGGCGATGTGTTCGGCAAGTTGCTCGGGCTTAAAGTGCTCGGAGAATTCTTCCTTGGAGACCATCAGCGGAATGATCTTTCCCGCCACCCGATAATGCACGCACTGTCCGATGATGCTCAACCCGATCTGCTGCCGCCTGTACGAGGGCGTATCCTCGGGAAGAACCTCCGCCAGGATACTCAGCAAAATGCTGAAATTCTCGCCGAAAAACTTGCGCAGCAATGCGCTGCCCGCGGGGGTCGGGCTCTGCAACTCCCGCATCATAAGCGGCATCCGCCATGGCGCCGTTTCCGCACACAGTAGCTCGGTCATCATCGCGGAGATGTAGTCCTTGAGCTTCTCCGCCGACGGCGTTCCCTCGGGCCACGTTTTCGGCAGGTGTTTGATCACGGCCGGGGGATGCGATCGCTGCAAGGTCTCGACATAGAGCGTTTCTTTGTCGCCGAAGTAGTAGTTGACCGAGGCGAGGTTCACCTCGGCCGTCTCACAAATCTCCCGTACCGTGGCAGCCCGGTAGCCCTTCTCCGCGAAGATCGGCCCCGCGGCATTGAGCAGCCGAGTCCGTGCGTCGTCCTTGCTCATGGTCCCGCCTTGAGTTTCCACGGCTGAAAGAGCATTAAAACAAACGTTCGTTTCAAACTAGCATATCAAACACTTGTTTGAAAGACAAGCGATTTTTTGAAAATCTGGGCGATTCAACGAAAGAGTGCGGTAGAGAACCACGGGACATAGCCTCACAGATAGATGCCACATAACCCGACAGAGGTAGGCACAGCGGAAATGGCACAGCCTCTCGTTACCCATGCCGAAGCGTGGGAACGAGAGGGGACTTCCGTTATAATGGGGGAATCGGACGATCGGATCGGCGCAACCGACACTTCGCACAGGACGTCGGCATGAGCAACGCCAGTTCGGAAAAAATCGACGCGACACCAGCGGACCCACTCGTCCGTGCGCGCCCGCTTCCCGTCGACACGCCCTCACCTTCTCCTTCGCCTTCACGGCCTGAGCCGGAGGACGAATCCGATCTCCAACCGGTCGGGTTTCTACGCGGCTCGTCGAGTTGGCTGACCAGCGCGGTGGTCCACGGACTCCTCCTTCTCATCTTGGCTCTGATTACGTTCTCGATTCCCAGCGACGACTCCGCGGCCATGTCGCTGACGGCCACCGCCGACGATATCGAGGCCGACATGGAGGATTTCGACCGGCTGGGCGACCTTGATGCGGTCGAGTTGTCTCCGGCCGAGGCGCTGCCGACGGTGATCGATGATTTGGGCATGGCCGACTTCGGCGATTTGGTCACCGAGCCCAACGCGATGGAGGCCGACACGATGGCCCATTCCGCGACCCTCGACGACGTCGGCCTGCGGTTCGGCGACGAGGGCGACGGGTTGGGATCGATCGGCGACGGTCTCGGCGGAGCAATGTTTTACGGAGTGAAGGCACGCGGCAAGCGGTTCATCTACATCGTCGACAATTCGCTGAGCATGCAGGGCGGGCAGTTCGAGGCCGTCTGTGCTGAGCTGTTTCAATCGGTCAGCAAGCTAAACGACCAGCAGTCGTTCTACGTCTACTTCTTCAGCGACACGGCCTATCCGCTCTTCTACCCCAACCCGGCGGAGGATCTGGTACGCGCCACGCAAGGCAACAAGTATCATCTGATGACCTGGATGCGGTCGGTTCATCTGGTATTGAAGACCAACGCGAAGCGATCGGTCCAGCGAGCCCTGGCCCAACACCCCGACGCCGTTTATATCCTCACCGACGGTGCTTTTACCGACGACACGCACCAGTACCTGATGAAGCTTCAGGGGAACCAAGTCCCCATCCACACGATCGGCATCCAGGTCAAAGCGCAAGACGGGAAGGTACTCCAGTCGATCGCCAAGAAGCACCACGGCACGTATCGATTCGTACCGGTCAATCCGCGCTGGAACCAACTCGCCCAGCGAGCAAGCCGCCCCCTGCACAAGACTCGCGGCCCGGTATGGGGTACCGCTCTGCCGGTGAAGAAACCACCGGCGAAGAAGCCGGGCAAGGGGGGCGGTAAGGGAAAAGGCGGCGGGAAGAAGAAGTGATCGTTGGGGGAAAGGGGTCAGGTCTACTGATAGAGCCGAAGTAGACCCGGAAACTTCACACGGAATCAGGGGAGTAAGAACGTGACGACTAAAGATGAACGACAAGAGAATATCCGGAAGAAGGTAGAGCGATGCTTGGAAGAGGTATTCACCGTCGACTTGCTGAAAATGAGTCGAGCCGATCAAATACGCATTGTTAGTCAGAAGATTGATAATCTCGACTACGGCTCGGTGATCAGTATCGACCCCAAACTTCGCGCCGCCTGTAAAGAAGCACTCACGGACAAGGCCGTGGAGTTGGGGCTGTTCATTGAGGGGTGATGCAACAAACGGGGCAATTGGCGGGCTCTAATCGGCATGTTCAAAGCGCACGAGATAGTTGATTCGCGCATACCACACGGCGAGGATCGCGATGCCGCCGAACATCACGCACTCTTCAAGCGATAGCGAGCCGTCCTGGTTTCCGATAAATACGGTGATCGCCAGGCAACATGTGGCGGCCACGGTGAGCCACTTGGCCAGGGGAATGCGAAGCCAGAGGAGCGGTGCCCCGATAAGGCTAAGCACGGACGCAGCCAACCACCACGACCAGACGTCCGCGGCGATGTTCCGCAGCCGACACACACCAAACGCCCCGCCAACCAGCGCTACGATAGCGAGGTGATCCGCGTCTCGCGCGTGACGCGTTGGCCAACGGAATACCGCCAGGCGAGGTTCGGTTTGTGGGTTGTTGTTGGTCATGTTTGGCGGACCGGGGTGTTTTCGGTGCTCGTGCAAGAACAAGGATTCCCGACGCCTTTATCGTTCAAAACAGAACATTAACGTCGCGAGAGCCATGCAGAACTCGCAGTACTCTGATCCGCCGATGCACAAGTTCGTAATAGATGACGTACTTGCCCACCGAAAAACTGCGCAGGTTCTCGCGGAGTTCCTGGCGAGTCTGGCCGATCAACGGTTGGGCGCCGAGCAAGAGAAACGTCTGGTGCAACTCGTCGAGTAATCGATTCGCCGCCGATGCATTATCGCTGGCAATGTAATCCCAGATGTCGTCAAGGTCACCTCGTGCCAGCGGGGCGATCGCATAGCCGGTCATCGGGCATCCTGCTTCGCCGCCAAACGTTTCATGCCGCTGGATTTAACGTCCTCGAAGAATTCTCGAAGTGCCTGCTCGCTTTCCAGTTCGATTCCCTCTCCCCGATCGAGTTGTGCGGCGGCTGCGTCGATATCGGCCCGCAATTCGTAGAGTTGCCGCTGTCGGAGCAGTCGCAGGGCTTCGCCAACCACTTCGGTTTCGTTGCGGAAGTTGCCGATCTCGATCACATGTTGCACAAACGGCAGCAATTCTGGGGGAATTTCGACGGTCATGCCTTGCACTCTCCGACTCGTAAGCTCCTTGTTCAGTCTACCGAGACTTGTCGTTTTCGTCAATGTAGCCCCCCGCTCTTCCCAAGGCAAGAACGTCCGGAACGAAAAAGGGGGCTGAACTCTTTGACGCAGCCATTAAACAGTTCTGACCCCTTTTCGCCCCTCTGACCCCTTTTCGCCCCTTTTCGCCCCGATTCAATGGCCCAAGAACTCGCCGACGCTACGGGGCTGTACGTCGTCGCGGCCGGCGGGTTCACCGCAGATGCACAGGAGAACAGAGGCGTAACGCGAGGAGCGGGGGGACGTAACTCGGAGAATCCGCGAATCGAGTCCCTCTACGACTTTGGGGGCGGTAGATTCAACGCCACAAACTGCTACAATTCGGAAGACAACGTGTGGTATCTGTTCACACCGTGTCAGCACAAATGAGTATTCAGATGGCGAGGGCAATCACCATGGCAGACAATAAGGTTGAACAGGGCAGACGATTTCGACCCGTGTTGGTGTGGATATGTGGCCTTCTTGTTGCGGTCGTGGCCGTCTACGCCCTTTTCCTGATAGCCCGTTGGGTTGGCAGGGATCCAGAGGGTGCGCAGATCGCCGAAAGCGAGCGACTTGAAGGACTGTATTGCCACGTTTCTTGGAGGAGAGGAGCAGTCGTATTGAAGCCCGAAGACGCGGGAGAGGCCACGGCGGTATTGCGAGAAGCCTTGTGCCAGAAATGCAACACGGACATCACCAGTTTCGGAATGCTCGCACCGATAACGCATTTGAGCTACCGATCTATGGACGCACATGGCCGGGAACCGGACACGGAGTTCATCATTCAGGTCTTTGATGGTTCCCACATCCGGTTACACGACATCAGAGTGGCATCGCAGAACAAGTGGCTGAAAAACAAGGCCTTGGTTGACCGGATCGACAGACTTGTTGAATCCCTCCGGGAGACGGATGAGTAAGAAGGCAAACATAGTCACGCACTTGACACCAACCCCGACAGGTGTCACAGAACCCATCACAATAAACCTTATTGAACCCGAAGTGTTACGATTTCAAGTTTAGCGGGGCGAAAAAGGGGACGCAGCCAATCCTGTTCGGCTCGATTATTGCACAGGCAGCGAAGGCAGGCAAGAAAACTAAGAATGGGCGGGAAGGCATGCACAGCGCGGGGTGAAGGAAGGGGACGCCGCCGCCGAGAGTGGCGAGATGGGCGCAGCGTGAACGGCCACGGGGCCGAGGACGGACGGACCGTGGGTTAGGCGGCGTGGGGTGGCAGTTTGGCGATGTGCGCCAGGAGCTCCTCCTCGTCGG
>CAYUIQ010000140.1:0-23501 GCA_964444795.1 uncultured Planctomycetaceae bacterium | reverse complement strand
CACGTCCGGATCTGTGGGAGCCCCGGGTGAGCAATCACCCGGGGCCACCCGGCCCTTTTTCGTTATGACCCCTTTTTCGTTTCCGGCCCTTTTTCGTTTCCTTTTTCGTTTCGACCCCTTTGTCGTTTCGAGTGTTTGCTGCAATAGCCTCGAAAGAAACTCATCTTGTTGACGCGCGGTCGTGGAGAGGCTAAGTTCACATCAGGAGTCCTGCCGTCAGCGCGTCAACGTGATGGCGACCTCAATTCCTGTACTCGTACGGGAATTGAGGTCGTCAACGTGATGACGACCTCAATTCCCGTACGAGTACTCAAGCGAGCGAGGACCAAGGCGATGAAATCCACTCTCCATACACTCCTGATCACAGCCCTGTTTGTTGGCCTGGCAACGCCGGCGCCGGCCCAAAGGCCGCGCCGTCCGCTTTCGGAAGAGGCGAAGGATCAGGTGGAGCGAGCGCTGCCTACGGAAGCGCCGGCCAGCGTCATGAAAGGGCGTAAACTCCTCATCTACGACGGCAACGTCGGGTATGGCGGGCACGGCTCGATTCCTTATGCGAACCACGCCTTCACACGCATGGGCGAGAAAACGGGGGCGTTTACGACGGTCGTTTCGCGAGACCCGGCTGTATTTGAGAAGGAAAATCTCCAGCAGTTCGACGCCGTTTGCCTGAACAACACCGTGGGCAATCTGTTTACCGATCCGCAACTTCGCCGGAACCTGCTTGAATTCGTGCTCGGCGGCGGTGGACTTCTGGGCATCCACGGAACCACCGTGGCGTTTACCGATTTTGAAAAGGGAGCCAAGGAAACCTGGCCGGAGTTCGGGCAAATGATCGGCGGACGCGGTGCGGCCCATCTGGCGCAGGACGAACGTGTCGTCGTCAAGCTCGATTCGCCGGACCACCCGCTCAACCGACCCTTCGGCGGCAAAGGCTTCGAACACGTCGGGGAGTTCTTTCGGGTGCGCGGCCCCTATTCGCGTGACCGCGTTCACGTACTGTTCAGCATCGATACGGCCAACACAGAGCTTCCTCCGGGAGGAACGCACCCCGGTGTCGAGCGGTCCGACGAGGATTACGCGCTGGCCTGGACGCGAAACTACGGTCGCGGCCGCGTCGTCTATTGTACGATCGGCCACAGCCCCAGAGACTTCATGAATCCCAAGATCCTGGAATTCTACTCAGGCGCCATCCAATTCGTCATGGGTGACATGGGCGGCTCCACCACGCCCAGCAACCGACTGACTCCCACCGTCGCCGCTTGGGAACAGCTTGGCTGGAAATTCGGCGTGACCATGTGGGGGTTGCACAAGTACACGCTGTTCGAAGGTATCGACAAGACCCGCGAACTTGGGCTCTCCTACGTCGGCGGGCTCAGTTTTCAGAAGGTAAGTAAGGAGATTCCGAAGAATTTCGACGCCAACCTCTCGGACGAGGAACTAACGCAAATCCGCATGAAAATGGACGCCGCCGGTGTTCGCATGCCGACATGTTTCTATGCGCGAATCCCAGGCGATGAGGCCGGCTGCCGCAAAGTGTTCGAGTTCGGCAGAAAGATGGGAATCGAGACCTTCATCTCCGAGCCGCCGCCGGAGTCGCTCGACGTGATCGAGCACTTTTGCGACGAGTACGATATCAAACTCGCCATTCACAATCACGGCCCCGATCAATCGCCCGTCTATTGGCGGCCGGAGGGGATTCTCGAAGTCTGCAAGGGCCGAAGTCAACGAATCGGCGCATGCCCCGATACGGGTTATTGGATCCGAGCCGGTGTCGATCCGATCGAAGGAATCCGAAAACTGGGGGATCGGCTGATCACGATTCAACCCCACGACCTCAGCGAGCTCTCAGCGGATGGACACGACGTTCCCTGGGGAACGGGCAAGGCGGAATTCGAGAAACTGCTCCAGGAGATTCGTCGCCTGGGCGTCAAACCGACGCTGATCGGGCTGGAATATTCCTACGACTTCTTGGACAACATGCCGGAAATGGCCCAATCCGTCGAGTTCGTCAACCGGCTCAAGTTGGAACCATCGCCGTAGTCAACGCTTCGTGTAGCCGTAGGAGGAAACCCATGTTTTGCCCAGGAAGTCGACCCTTGCAGGCGGCGAGTTGCTTGTTCGTGTGCCTGTGCCTGTCTTGCGCGGGAATAACCAAGGCCCAGTCCATGGATGATATTCTCGGCTCTTCGGGAGTTTCCGGCGGTCTGGTCATGCACCTTGGCTGCGGCGACGGCCGACTGACGGCGGCCTTGAGGAAGAACGACCGCTACTTGGTCCATGGGCTGGATACGGATGTTGAGAAAATAGCCGATGCTCGCGAGTATATTCAATCGCTGGGCATTTACGGCAAAGTATCGGTGGATGTGTTTGACGGCGTCCATCTTCCGTATGCCGATAATCTGGTGAACCTGATCGTGGCGGATGATCCGCGCCGGGTCTCCACGGACGAGATGATGCGCGTGCTTGTCCCTCTCGGCGTCGCCTATATCGGCGGAAAGAAAACAGTCAAGCCGTGGCCGGCGGACATCGACGAGTGGACACATTTTCTGCACGCCGCCGACGGCAACGCCGTGTCGAGCGACTTGCAAGTGGGCAAGCCGGAACGTCTTCGCTGGGTCGCCGATCCGCAATTCTCACGCCATCACGACGAAGTGCTCGGCACCAGTGCGATGGTGACCGGAGGGGGGCGCATCTTCTCCATCGTCGATGAAGCGCCCCGTTCCACGTTTCATCCATCCATCGGCGGCAAGTTTGTTCTGATCGCGCGCGACGCGTTCAACGGGCTCGTTCTCTGGAAAAGGCCCGTTGAAGATTGGGGTTGGAAGAGTTGGGGGGTTCGGCAGAACGTCCGCTTCAGTCAGCCGATTCAGTTGCCCAAGCGGATGGTCGTCGACGGCGGCCGACTCTACGTCACCTTGGGTTGGAATGCACCGGTCTCTGTTCTTGACGCGCGAACCGGCGAGGTCGTCAAGGTTCTGAGCGAAACGGAGTTTGCCGATGAGTTGCTTCTCAGCGACGGCAAGCTGATCCTCTCGGTTTACGAGAAGCCGAGAACGCCAGCCAATCGAGCGGCCGACTCGACCGGCCGGACACGCACCAGGCCCCCGGGCATCCGGAAGAGAATTCGAGTCATCGATCCGCAATCGAACCGCAAGCTCTGGGAGACGGACTGGCTCGACGGCCTGAGCGGGCGCTACGATGCCCAGTCGACACTGACGCATCTGGAATTGACGGTCTGCTCGGGAAGAGTCTTCGCATGCACCCAAGATGCGATCGTGTCTTACGCACTTCAGGACGGCAAGCCACTATGGACGCGACCTCGTCCGGAACACCCGACGCATCGCATGATGCTCGGCGTGAACATGAGCGATAACTGCACGATCCTGGCCGACGACGAGCGTCTCTTCGTGGCGCAGCCGGTCGGGAAACTCCCCAACACCTTTCACACCATACCTTGCGATCTGTACGCCTACGACGCGAAAAGCGGCAAACCACTCTGGAGGCTTCCACGAAAGATCGGCTCGTTCGCCTGGGGGATCCATGCCGATGTCTTCCTCATCGACGGGAAGCTCTGGTCGCACGCGCACATCGAAAGCGAGATGCGGGGCGCCGACCCGGTCGGCCAGGAGTCTATCCCGTATGCCCTCCTGGCAATCAGTGCGAAAACCGGCGCGATTGAGAAGCGCATGGACACGCGGATGATCTTCAACATCGGGCACCACCACCGCTGCTACCGCAACAACGCCACCGAACGTTTCGTGCTCTCCGGTCGGCGCGGAACGGAACTGACTAATCTGGAAAATGGCGCGATGTTCGTAAATCACTGGCTGCGCGGAGAGTGCCGGTTGGGTATGATTCCGTCGAACGGTCTGCTCTACGCACCGCCGGATCCCTGCTCTTGCCACGCTCGCATCAAGGTCAACGGCATGCTGGCTCTTGCCGCGGGAACCGCTCCCAAGGCGGACGCGTCGGCTCGGCTGGTGAAAGGCCCGGCCTACGGAGACGTGCCGGCGTCGCCCATCGGTCCCGACGACTGGCCGATGTACCGAAAGAATGCTCGCCGACAAGGTTACGCGGCACACCCGGTCGGAACACTTTCCCCGGCATGGAAGATCGATATCGGCGACACGATCACCCAAGCGATTTGCGTCGGAGAACGGGTGTTCGTGAGCTGCCAGGACACGCACCGGATCCTGGCGTTGAATCTGGGCGACGGCCGAGCGCTCTGGAGCTTCACCGCTTCGGGCCGGATCGATAGCCCCCCCACCTTCAGCAACGGGCACTTGCTTTTCGGATCGGCTGACGGCAGCGTCTACTGTTTGCGGGCCGGTGACGGCCAACTTGCGTGGAAGTTTCGGGCCGCGCCCGCCACGAATCTGATCCCTGCGCGCGGGCAACTGGAATCCGCATGGCCCGTTCATGGCGCTGTTCTCGTCCAAGAGAATGTTGCCTATGTCGTGGCCGGCCGCTCATCGTATCTGGACGGTGGCATCCACGCGTTTGCGTTGGATGTGGCGACGGGCGAGGTTCGCAAACAGCGACGTATCGCGAGTGGTCACGGCGATGAAACGCTCGCGTACTCCGCGCAGACGTTCGACGCGGACGGAGCACTCAATCAACTCCTGGTCAGTGACGGCGAAGCCGTGTACCTGCAGAGCAAACCGCTTTTTGACGGCAAAACCGCTTCGGCGCCGGCCAGGCCCTTTCTGTTGGCCACCTGCGGGATGCTCGACGGTTCGATGTTCAATCGGTATGGCTGGGGTTTCGTTGGGGCCAGCGGGGCCACGGGAACGCAGATCGTTCACGATGACGCCCGTCTGTACGCGACTCGCGCCACCAGCAGTTTCGCTCGCAGCACCACGTTCATCGTGGGAAGTGGCTATTCGCTGTTGGAGGGCAACTTGCCTACGCCGCCCGAAACGTTTGCCCAGTTCGAGAAGCACGCCTTCTCCTCCCTGGGATACCGCGCACCCAAGGCAAAACCAAACTGGCAGCGCAAGATTCCGGTGCGGGGGCAGGCGATGCTGCTGACATCGAACGCGATCCTGGTCGCCGGCCTCCCGGACGAAATCTCCGAGAACGATCCCTACGCTGCCTTCGAAGGACGCAAGGGCGGCAAGCTGCTGATCGTCGATCGCAAGACCGGCCAGACGATCAACGAAGTGGCGCTCGATTCGCCACCCGTGTGGGATGGGATCAGTCTTGCATCGAAACGCGTCTTCGTCGCACAGAGAAACGGAAAGCTGATCTGCTTGGCCGCCCGTTGAATCCATACGCCCTTGAGGATTCGATCAACAGCAAAACGCACTTGGAATCGGGCGTAGCGAGTTGCTTTTCATGAGGAAAACACGGGATTCGGCAAGCAACGGCCTTCGATAAAGCACTTGCCGCGGCACGCGGATTAAGTAAACAGTAGACGACTCTGGGCGATGATCCCGATCCGCGGCTGACCGCAGAATGACGAAACAACGAAATAGATTGGCGAAAATATAAAATGACACCAGGTTGCCTTTGTGTTCTAATATGAACACGGCGACTGGAAACAACCTCCCCCCGCCTCCCTCCGCTTGGCATCGCGCACCGAACTGCTGAAAAGGAGTAGCTTCGTGAAAACCCGACTCATTCTCATGGCGGCGATCGTGGGCTTTCTGTCAACAACGGCTACCTGCGAGGAAACGATCGACTTTGGCGGGCTGCTTGCGCGGATGCTCGATCGCTCCCGGATCGCCGAGTTCCGCGAGCCTGCCTTTGTCTGCAAACAGGCGAGTAGCTATAACCGGAAGTCCGAGCAGCCGGGGACTCCCGAGTGGTTCTCGACCGATGATTACTCGAACTTCATACGATGCGACGAGGTCGGCGATCGTCGTGAGTGGGTCATGCTCGACGTCGAGGGACCCGGCGCTATCGCGCGATGGTGGATCACGCAGTACAAATATGATGGAACGATTCGGGTCTATCTCGACGGCAGCGACACGCCCGTTCTCGAAGGGACGGGGGACGAGTTGGTGGCCGGCAAATCGGCCAAGTTCGTCGGAGCGCCGTTGAGTGCCAGGCGGGCCGCCGGGTGTAATCTCTATCTGCCGATACCGTTCAGCAAACACTGCAAAATCACGTACGACGGGGCCAATGCGAGAGAAACCAAGAAATTCGGCGACAACATCTACTACAACATCAACTACATCCAGTACCCCGAGGGCACGGATGTCACGTCATTCACTCGCGGCGATCTGAAATCCAACGCCCAACTGATCGAGAAGGTACAGCGGGAACTGCTCGCACCGGGAAACAACGGCCCCAAAGCGGTCCGAACCATCGCCGGTGGCAAACAAGTCCTCAAGCCGGGCCAAAGCATAACGCGCGATATTCCCGGCGGCGGCGCGATATGCCGGCTGCGAGTCAAGATCGGCGCCGACGACATCGAGCAGGCGATGCGGTCCACAATCATCCGGGCCGACTTCGACGGAAAGCAACGCATCTGGGCGCCCGTCGGCGGGTTCTTCGGGTCGGGCCCCGGGCTCAATCCGTTGAAGGGCTGGTGGCGTCAGGTCGAGAAGGACGGCTGGATGACCTGCTGGTGGCCCATGCCCTTTCGCGAGACGGCGACGATCGCTGTCACCAACCACGGGGCTTCGGATGTAACGGTCGAGTTGGGCGAGATCGGCGTTGCCGATTGGACGTGGACGGACCGGACCATGTACTTCCACGGCTCATGGCGAGGCGACGACCATATTGCCGTTTTCGGCAACAGCTATGTCCTGGGCGAAGAGTGGAACTACGTCACCGTCCGGGGCAAGGGCGTTTATGTGGGCGATACGATGGCCGTCTTCAATCGGCCGTTGATCGCGAAGAACTCATGGACAAAGCCTGGATCGAACCGCGCAGCCAGAAGGATGACGGTGTCTACACGGGCAAGTAACCCGGGCCGGACAAGAACCAAACGAGCACACGATAACGGACCGACTACACTATTCGTGACCATAGCAGAAAGGAATGTTCAACCATGACCCGTCTTGTTCTCACCCTGGCCATCGGCTTTGCCCTGCAGGCTACCACGTCTTACGCACAGTTCGATCCACATCCCGAAGGGATCGACTATACGGAGAACTTCCGTGGACAGTTCCACTTTAGCCCCAAGACCGAGTGGATGAACGACGTCAACGCGCTCATGTACCACGACGGAAAATACCACATGATCTATCAATGGGGTAAGAAAATCCGTCACGGCGGTTACGCCACGAGTGAAGATCTCTTGCACTGGAAAGATGAAGGCGTCGCGCTGGTGCCCCAAAAGACGTTCCTCCCGAAGGAGGCGATCAACGTCAGTGGCGATCAGGTCTACTCCGGCTGCGGCGTGGTCGTCTCGGGGCCGACGGCCGAGAAGATCACCGGGTCGCCAAAAGAGGCAATGGTCGCCATCTACACGGGCACCGCTTGCGGCACCTGTCTGGCCTGGAGCAACGACGGCGGAAAGAACTGGCACGACTATGAAGCGAACCCCGTCGCCAACCCCACCGGCGGCGCAAACCCTCGCGATCCGCACGTCTTCTGGCATGATCCGACGAAGAAATGGGTCCTCGCGATCTATGAAGGGGGCACGACGTTCTACGGATCGGAGGACCTGATCGAGTGGAAGAAACTGAGCAACATCCGCTTCGGCTACGAGTGCCCGGATATTTATGAGATGCCGCTCGACGGCGATAAGAGCAAAATGAAATGGGTGCTGCAAGACGCGAACGGTTCGTACCTCGTGGGGCAATTCGACGGCACGACGTTTATTCCCGAGCAGGACAAGCTGATCATGGACGTCGGTCCCGACTTCTATGCCGCGCAAACCTTCTTCCGTCCGACGATGCCCAATCGGCGCCTCACGCAGATAGCCTGGCACGACCGCTGGAACGGCGGCGTTGGCGAGCAAGGTTGGGAACGCCACGCGACGTTCCCCGTCGACCTGGGGCTCGTTACCTATGATGGCAAAATGCGGCTCACCCGAACGCCGATCCCCGAGATCGAGAGACTTTACACCAGCACGAAAACCGTTGGACCGAAGACGCTCGCCGAGGGCGAGAATCTGCTGGAAGGCATCGAATCGAAAACGTTCGATATAACCGCCGCGTTCGATTTGAAGGACACGAAGGCGAGCGAGATCATCTTCCAGATCGCCAACATTACACTAAGATACGACATCAAGAACGAGCAGTTTATCGGCATGAACGTGATCAAGCGCAGCACTCCTCGGGTAGGGCCGCCGAAGGAGCTTAAGCCCGGCGCCGACGGCATCCTGAAGATTCGGATGCTGGTCGATTGGTCGCAGTTGGAAGTTTTTTCCGCCGGCGGCGTCTTTTCCTATTCGGCGAATCTACCGCTGACACCCGACGATTCGAGCCTGGCGATTACCACGGGCGGCGGTGACCTGAAGGTGGTAGGACTCACGCTCAGCGAAGTCGCCCGCATCTGGCCGAAACCGAAGCAGTAACACGTCGGCGGCAGCCGTGCTCGCCAAGCGATGGAAGATCGTGGCCCTAAGGGCCCGTTGAAAAGTAACATGGGCATCTGGCCCGACAAGTCAGGACTGTTCCCGCATCGCGTCCAAGCGGTGCTTCCCGGGCGTAAAGTCAGTTAGGCGCCGGAAAGCGGTTACGAATTGCGGAACCATCGCGTAGCCGGTCATGGAGGCGATCGCGGCAATCTTGTACTCGGTTTCGACCAGCAACTGCTTGGCGCGATTGACAGGGAAAAAAGCAATCCGGCAAGCAACGGCCTTCGGCAAATCACCTGTCACGGAACGTCGATAATTCAATTATCGACGAATCGTGGCAACCATGTCGAACCGTGGCTGATCGCAAGATGAGGAAAAATCGAAACAGAATGACGAAAACACGAAATGAAACCGGGCTGCCTTTGTGCTCTAATAGGAACAGCGCGACTGCGGACAACCTCCCGCTACCCCCCCGCTTGGCATCGCGCACCGGGCTGCCCAAAAGCAGCGGCCGTGAGCTGTGACGCCGTCATTCGAATGACATCCAGGAGAACGGAGTGCGCGGGCGGCACTGCGCACGGAAAAGGGCCCAGTACACTGCTCTGCGTGCCTTATGAAAAGGAGAATCTGACGATGATGTTGTCGAGATCGTTGTGTACCATGACTCTGATCGTTGGTTTGATGTGCTTCGTTTCGACCGTTGCCGCAAAGGACGTGGCGCCACCGCCTAATACGGCCGCAACGGCCGCGTGGGATGCAGCCAAGGGCGAACTGACCCTGCAATACCATGGCGAAGAAATCCTCCATGCCACCGTCACCGCCAGAGACACTGAGGGAAAGAGCGTTGCGGTCAAGCTCGATTCCAAGACGGCAGCCCCGGACGAAAAGGTCGAACAAACGTTGACCTTCACGCCGGTCGCGGCGAAAGAAGGAACGACGCTGGTGCTCAGCGGCACGGTCACCGGCAGCGAAGAGGCTTTCCCGGCCGAGACCGGGTCGGAGGCACAGAAACGTTTTCCAATGATCCGCAACAGCGTGGGACTGAGCCGCAACCTGCGTAACAACGCCGTCTACGATCGCCGCTGGGATTGGGTGCTGATCGGCCCGGCGGATGGGGCAACTCGCGTCACGCCGAGGACCGACGGGGAGAACCAACGAACCTTCGACATCCAATGCAGGGACGCGAGTCTGCAACTCGTCTTCCGCCCGCGGTTCTACCAGAAGCACAAGAACCTGCAATACCACGAGCCATGGACGTACAAGGTGTGGGAAGGATCCATCACGGGGTTTTGCACGTGGTGGGCCTACAAGGGCGGCATTACGCAGGAGACGATCGACAACATCGTTGCCGTATTCAAGAAGAAGAACCTCGTCGACTTTGGCTACAAGTACTTGCAGATCGATGCCGGCTGGGCCACCGGAACCAGCCCCCAAGGGTATTTGAACTGGAACAACAAGTTTCCGGGCGGGCCGCGGTATATCGTTCAGAAGATCAAGGAGGCCGGTATGAAACCCGCCCTGCACACGGCCGTCGTCTTTCGCCCGGGCGACAAGATCGTCGACCAAATGGTGAAGGAGCATCCCGAGTGGTTCCTACGGAAACCCAACGGCAGCGTGCTCAACGCGGGAACATACACGTTGAACCCGTTCAACGAAGAAGCCCTGGACGGATTGATTCGGCCCACATACAAGGGTTTGAGCGAGCAAGGCTGGGAGTACGTCAAGATCGACGGCGAGGGCAATCTCATGGCCTGGGGCTACAGTGAGTACCCGGAATACTTCAAGCAGCATGGAACGACGCCCGGCGACGCCTTGCGCAGGTTGAATCGCGCTGCGTGCGAAGAACTGGCTGACGACATCTTTGTCTTGGGATGTTGGAGCGTCAGGCCGGAGCTTGTTGGAATCGTCGATGGCTGCCGGCTGGGCCGCGATGGGTACGGTCCCGCGGAATTCCAGTATTTCAATTCCTACAACGGCGTTGTCTGGAGAAACGATCCGGATCATTGCGATATTCAGCCCGAGTGGGTGAAGAGCCGTAGTCTGCCCTGGTACATGGAATGCGTCGATAAGAAGCCCCAGGGGCCCAAGCCCGACACCGTCGTGGGACCGGACCTTTCCGACACGATCGTCAGGCCATGCATCGTATCGATGGCGAGCGGCATGTTGATGCTCAGCGACAAAATGGAAGTCTATGAAGACGACAAGAACCTCGAAGGCATCAAGCGAGCCTCACCCGTGCTCTTTTCCGTTCCAGGCCAGTTGTACGACTACAACCGTATTGAGAGCGACCGGATCACCAATAACACAACGGATAATCTGGAGCGCTTGCCGGAACCGCGAATTCATCTGCGCCATCCTCAACTGAATCACGCTCCGCAATACGGCAAGCAGCCAATTTGGTGGATATTGGAAATCGACAGGCCTTTCGAACACTGGTCCGTCCTGGCAAGGTTCAACTGGAGAGAAATCTCTCGTCACTGGAGCCGTGGGGATCGGCCTACCGAAGTGGTCAACTTCTCCGACCTGGGCCTGTCCCACCAAAAGGAATATCTGATCTATGAGTTCTGGAGCCGACGATTTCTTGGCAAGCGCAAGGGCTCGTTCACCGCGCCGGCTCAGGATCCAAACAATGGCCTGCAGGTCTTCGCCATTCGCGAGGCCCGCGAGCATCCGTGGATTATCTCGACCACGCGACACATCTCGCAGGGCGCCGTCAGTCTCTCTGATGTACAATGGAACGCCAATGCCGAGACTCTTTCTGGCACAAGCGCCGTGGTCGTTGGTGACCTCTACGTGCTGACCGTCTATCTGCCTGAAGGTTTTCGGCTTGCGAGCGCCCAGGCCGTCGGCGAGAAGGCGGAGATTGCGAACCAGAGAGAAACCGCTACCGTTCGTATCGTGCCGTCGAAGACCGGGAATATCCCGTGGAAGATGAACTTCACGCGTTGATGCTTCGCTGCAGCGAGCAGGCGGCCCTCGATTATCAACATTTCCGGACAATTCCATGTTTCTGAATCCGCCATTTCTCTTTGAATCTCCATTCACGTTGGCGGTGGTGCCGGTGTTCGTCAACGCCGGCGCGGCCCTGTTGCCCGCGTTGTTTGCCGGCCTGGCGAGCACGCTGGCGTTGCTGCTGAAGCCAAAGGAGTTATTCCGGGTGTGCAAGGAAAAACCACACGTTCCGTTGATCGTCATCGCGTGTGGCGCGGTGCTTTTCTTTTTCGTCCGATGGCTGGCCGCTTCAGGAGAGGCCGAAGCGGAGACGCCGACAAGACGAACTGGCGCCGAAACGCAACGAAGCGGGACCGATTGGCCGAAGGTCGCCATCGAGATACTCCGCCAGGAGGAGCGTGCCCGGCTCATGAAGTGGTCGACGGCGGCCGAGATACCCGGCAATGAACCGGCCGAGGAAGCGTCGAACCGTCCTTTGGTCTATCGCGGCAACTATCAGCGCAACGGATATCAAGGCGGGCCGTCGCCGACGGGACTGTTTCTGCTTTGGCAGTTTCGACAGGATGACACGATGGTGCTTTCCTCGCCGTTGGTTTCCGGGCAGTTCGTCTATTGCGCCACCGCATATCTCGACCCGCCCGGTACGTACGGCAGCGTCTTCTGTCTGGATGTTAAGACCGGCCGAAAAGTCTGGGAAGAACTACTGAAATCATCCTCTCCCGAAGTCGATTTCAAGGGGTTCTTCTCCTCTCCCGCACTGGCCGCTGACGGCAAGCACCTGGTCATCGGGCAAGGTCTGCACACGGACGCCGAAGCGGAACTCGTTTGCCTCGACGCGGCTACGGGCGATGTGAAGTGGCTGCTTTCGACGCCGCTTCATATCGAAAGCTCACCGGCGATCGAAGGCGATATCGTGGTGGCGGGCGCGGGTGCCATCGAAACCGGCTCGGACCACAAGCCGAAGGGCGACCCGGAAGGTCGCGGGCATCCGGGCTATGTCGTGGGCGCTCGGATTTCCGACGGCAAGGAACTTTGGAGGTTCCCCGTGATCGATCCGGAAAGCTCGCCGGCGATTCATGAGGGTGTCGCGTTTATCGGCAGTGGGCTCAACGGTGGTGAGGTCGTCGCGCTGAAGATCGCCGAAGACCGAAGCGAGGAAGATCGCCTGGTGTGGAGGACCAAAACCCCGTTCCCCGCGACCGGAAGCGTGACGCTTTACGAGGATCTGGTCCTCATTGGCTGCGGGAACGGCGACTTCGTCTTCGCGGCGCCGGAACCGGAGGGCATGGTGTTGGCGATCGATCGAGCAAGCGGGGAAATACGCTGGTCGGTCGAGATGCCGGACGCCGTGTTGGGGACGATCGCCGTCCGAGATGGGATCGCGATTTGCCCGATTCGCAACGGCGAGATCGTCGCCTTGGACCTGAAGGCCGACGGGAAAGAACTCTGGCGGCGGCAGGTCAGCGAGCGCAGCCCCGCATTGGCCGGCCCCGCTTTTACCGGCACCCATGTTTACGCCACGACTTCCGACGGATACCTGAGCGTCTTGGACGCCACCAGCGGCGAGGTCCTCCAACGCGTTTACATCAACCACGAGGACAAGCCTGGCGAACTGGGATTGACGTTCAGTTCCCCGCTTGTCAGTGGCGGCCGCGTGCTCGTTGGAAGTGAGACAGGCGGACTGCGATGTTACGTCGGCAGCGCTCCGCCCGCGGGGGAGGAGGCACAGTGAATACGCCTTCTCCGCTGGTTATTTCGCTTGCCGACTGCCGCGACGCGGCGGTTGTGGGCGGGAAGGCGATCAACCTTTCGCGGTTGATCGGTGCCGGGTTTCCGGTGCCGGGAGGATTCGCAGTCACGACGACCGTCTTCCGCACGGCACAGGGCGGAACGCTGCCCGTCGATGCGCGTGACGCCATTCTTACCGCCTACCGCGGGATGGGCTCGCCGGTGGTCGCTGTTCGCAGCTCGGCGACCGCGGAGGATCTCGCCTGCGCCTCGATGGCCGGGCAGTACGAGACCTTTCTCGACGTCGAGGGCAAAGAGGAAGTCTTGGAGGCGGTCGTCAAGTGTTGGGCGAGTCTCGACAGCGACCGGGTACGCGTTTATCTCGAAGAAAGCGGTATCAACCGGGCAGACGTCGCGATGGGCGTGGTCGTTCAGCGACAAGTGCCGGCCGATGTAGCCGGTGTACTGTTTACGGCGAATCCCAGGCCAGGAGCCTTGGGCGAGATGCTCATCGAGTCGAGTTGGGGGCTCGGCGAGGCGGTCGTCTCGGGGCTCGTGCAACCGGACACGCTCGTTCTCGATCGAGCGACCGGTGCGGCAACGTCCATCCGTACATCAGACAAGAAGCTTTGGATTCCGGGAAAAGGGGTCAGGACCCTTTTGCCGGAACGGCCCGAAGGGTGCTTCGCACAAAAGGGTCCTGCCCCCTTTTCCCGAGCCCAACCCACGCCGGAAGCGTTACGGCGGAAACTGTCGCTCAGTTCGCTGCAGGTCTTGGCGCTTTGGCGGCTCGGGCTTCAGGTCATGGAACACTACGACGCGGCGCAGGATATCGAGTGGGCAATCGAAGGAGACGACATTTACCTGCTCCAGTCACGAGCGATCACAACGCTCGAGGCGGCCGAGGCGTATGAGCAGTGCCTAACCCAAACCCGCGAGAACTTGCGCGAAGCCAAGCGGCAGGGGCGGGGCGATTGGGCTCGCCATAACATCGCCGAGACACTGCCGCATCCCACTCCCCTGACATGGGACGTGGTGCGGCGTTTCATGTCGGGCGATGGCGGCTTCGGCGAGATGTACCGCCAGGTCGGATTCGAGCCGGCGTCCGAGGTCTGTCGCGACGGATTCCTCGATCTGATCGCAGGGCGAATCTACATGGACCTCTCTCAAGCATCGGAGATGTTCTTCGAAGACTATCCGTATGCCTACGATCCGGACCTGCTCGCGCGAGATCCCGGTGCGTCGCAAGGCCCGCCAACCTTGCCTTGCGGATCGCTTCTCGACCGCCAGCGTGTCGCCGCGCGAATTGCCGACGCGCGGTCCAAGATGAGGACGCTGGCGGAAGATTATGACCGAACGCTCGACGACGAGATTATCCCGAAATTGAAACAATGGGTTGCGGTAGAGAAAGAGCGAGATTTGCAATCGCTGGACCCGGCCGAGTGGCGTGAGTTGTGGCAGCGTCGACGTGAGCGAGTGCTTGATGAATTCGGTTCAAAGTTGATGCTGCCAAGCCTGCTGGCCGCGATGGCGATCGAAGACCTTCGACTGTTCTGCGCCGATAGCTTCTGGGACGAAGAGTCCGGCCAACTGGCCAACGAGCTTTCCTCAGCCCATGCGCCCGATCAGACGCTCATTGCAACGCAAGGGCTCTGGGACATCGCCCGTGGAAAGACTACGGTGGAGCAATGGCTTGTGCGTTTCGGACATCGGGCACCCGAGGAGTTCGACCTCGCTACGCCACGCTGGCGAGAACGCCCCGAGGCCGTCGAGCAACTGGCGGCACATCTAAAGGACGCGCAAAGTCCGCTCGACCGACACGCTGACCGAATCAAGCAGTGCGACGCGAGAATCGGCGAGCTAAAGGAGCTTCTCAGTCGCCCCGCCGCCCGGGAGTTCGACGAGAGGCTTGAACTGGTGCATCGCTATCTGCGATTTCGCGAGGATGGCAAGTTCTATCTGATGCTCGGCTACGATCTGCTGCGCGACTTGGCGCTTCAGGCGGGTAGGCGACTTGACATTGACGAAGATATCTTTCTTCTTCGCGAAGAGGAACTTCTCGACGCGCTATCCACCGGGATCGCGCCGCTGCACCTGCTCGAACGACGGCGTCTTGCCCGCGCCGCTGAAGCGGAGATCGATCTCCCAAGGCTCATTACGGAAGAGAAGATCGCGAAACTGGGCGAGCCGGCGGAAATCGTATCGACGGGAACGATCCCGGCCTTTCCGATCTCCGGCGGAACCGCCAGCGGCCCTGTTCGGATCATCCTCTCCCCGGAAGAGGCCGGCGACCCCGGCGGCGGCTATATCTTGATTTGTCCGAGTACCGACCCGAACTGGACCCCGCTCTTCGCAAAGGCTGCCGGATTGGTGATCGAGTGCGGTGGCATGCTCTCGCACGGCGCGGTGGTCGCCCGAGAAATGGGAATCCCGGCGGTGGTTTGCCAGGGCGCAACTCGGTTGCTCAAGGGCGGCGAGACAGTCACCATCGACGGCGATCACGGACATCTGCTGCGGCACGCTCGGGAGATTACGGAAGAGTCCGCGAGTGAGGACACCGTTTCGGTCGGCCCAACGGACACGCGGATTGCCGCCGCGATGACGCCACCGCCGCCGGGACCGATCGAACGCGCGTGTGGCAAGTGGGCCGGTGGGGCAACGGCGGCGTGGGCCGTCTTCTTCCTGGCGACGTTTCTGCTGCCGGGGACATGGCTTTGGGACGGAGCGATGGCCGCGCTGGACTTCTGCATGCTTCCCCTGGTCGGCAAGCTAGGACGCCCGGCCACGGTTGCGTCGGTCGCCGCGGGGTTCGCCGCGTTCTCGATCGTCGGCCAACGGCTGCTCACCGACAATCGCCGCCTTGCGGAAGGAAAACAGCGGGCGGGGGCTCTTAGGAAGCAGGCGTCCAAGCTGCCGGAGGGATCGCCCCGACGCGAAGCACTTCAGCAGGCCGCTTCCGGCGTCCAATACCGACTATTAAGAGCCGCCATCTTTCCGCTTCTGCTGATCCTCGGACCGATGCTGATGGTGTTCCTCTGGTTCCCGGCGCGGGTCGATCCCGCCTCGTGGAACGCGGAGCCGGGCGCCACGATCTTCGTGACCGCGCGAATAAAGGGCGATCATGCCGGTGCGGTCACACTTGTGCATGATGCCGAACTGCGACTCGAAGATCGGACCCCCGCGAGCCGGAAGATCACACTGATCCGGCCGGTACTCGAACGGCTTCGCAAAAAGTGGAGCGAACAAAGCGAGGTTCCCGAGGATGCCCCCTGGGAGGTTCGTGCCGCCGCCGAGCGTACCCGGGAGGAGATGCTGGCGGACCTGGGCCAGTTCCTCGACCGCCCAATGCCATCGCGCCATGTCTCCTGGACGCTGCACACCCCGGAGGGCAAGGATGGGCGGTTCCCGCTGCGTCTCGAAACAGAAGAGGCGCCGCCGATCCACAGCGCCGTGGTCCTCGGTTGCCAAGTCGCCCCGCGGCCGAAGGAAGATCTGGGCGACGGGAAAGGCCCGGTTCAAGTCGTGCGCCCACCGGACGCCGGCCATCCCGTCGAGTTGGTCAAGGTCGCCTACCGCGAGCAACTTATCAAAGGCGCGAACGTCTTCTGGCAACCGATCGAGTGGATGGTCACGTCATGGCTACCGGGTTGGTTGATCGTTTATCTATTGGTCTATCTGCCGGCCATGTTCCTACTGAAATGGTCGTTGCGAGTTCCTTAAGCGAGGAAAGAAAAGCAACAACATGAAGAAGGCACTATAATGTACTCCCCGATTTCCTGCCGACAATCGGGGTCTGGATCAGCGGCACTTCCAAGCTCGAATATATCCGGTTCGACGACCTGCATCGCGGTGGAATCGTTACGGCAAACATGGAAACCTTCGAGGCGTGGAAGAACATCTCGTTCGGCGATGCTTGCCTCAGCCGCGACCCGAAGGACCTTGTCCGAAGCTACGAAGCGGAACTCGCGGAAATGGGTGGAGGCCACCCGATGTCCACATTGGAGCCAAAAGAGAAATACATCACGCCTTAGTTGTGATTCGCCGCAAAAGAGGAGCGGCCGCGCGATGAATGAATTGACCGGTCTGGAAAGAGTGAAACTCGCCCTCGAACACAAAGAGGCCGATCGGGTTCCTCTTGACCTGGGTGGGGCGGCCGTTACCGGCATTAACGTCAATGCCCTGCGGAATCCGCGCAAACACCTGGGATTGCCCGGAGAACCGCAGCTTCGGGATGGAATCACCCAGTTGGCTTGGACGGGCTCGGATGTCATTGAACACCTTGGAGTCGATGTGGAGAAGAAAGCTTTCGTCCGCGGCCGAATGAGTTCCGGCATATGGAGTTTGTTAGGAATGAAGAAACAACGACTTCTTGGAACATCACTGCTTGTTCTCCTGTTCCTTTACGCAGCCCGCACAGGGGACTCGGGAATAGCAGCAGAACAAAGCACATCCCGTGGGCGATCTTACGGCGCCTCACTTTCCGCCGCCCCATCGCGATGGGACCACACGCTGATGACCGGTAACGGCGAGCTTGGCGCCATACCGATGTTGCGTATCGCGAACGAAACGATCACGTTGTCGCACGACCGACTGATGCTGCGTTCGCAAAAGCCGAATCTTCCCGACGTGTCACACATATTGCCAATAGTGCGTCAACTGATTGCCGAGAAGAAATACAAGGAAGCCCATAATCTCTGGACCGGTACGATCGACAAGGATTATGACTATCGCGGGCCGGACACCTTTCACCCGGCCATGGACATCACCGTCGACCAATCCGGCGTGGCCCCGACGACGGCTGCCGACGTGCGGCGATTCATCGACTACGAAACCGGCGAGGTGACGATCGCGTGGGCACAAGGCGGCGTGACCTACGAAAGAAAGCTGTTTGTATCACGCAGCGACAACGTGGTGGTGATGAAGCTTTCGGCCTCGAAACCGGGGGCGGTCAGCGCCAGGTTCGGATTGTTGCCGACGGCACTGAAGCGAGAAGAGTTGGGCGACGGGAAGAACGTGCGCGTGCCTCGCTTCACCAAAGAATATAAGGCGAAGGTCGTCTTACCCGAAGTCCCGATCACGTTCAACCTGGCAACGGAAGACGATCACGTGCTCACCCTTGTGGCCAAGTACGACACGGGCGGGCCTCACAAGATGATTGGCGGCGAGTACGGTGCGGTGGCTTGCTTGTACGCCAGAGGTGGCACCAGAAAGACGGAGAAGCTGCACTTTACCTTTGAAACGGCCGACGAAGTGGTGCTGGTGCAAGGCCTTTTCACCAACCGGCCGTCGGCCGCCGCGCTGCCGGAACTGCGCAAGCGAGTCGCGGCTCTGCCCAGCGATTATGAGGCGCTGTTGCAGCGTCATGTCCAAATCCACCGAGAGTTGTTTCTCCGTTGCTCCGTCGGCCTGGATGCCGATCCACAGTACCGCAACATGAGCAATGAGGACTTGTTCAAGGCGGTTTGCGAGGGCAAGGGCCACAAAGCCATGCTCGAACGCTTCTACGACGCCGGCCGTTTCATCTTGATGGCCAGTTCGAGTGAAACCGGCAACCCCGCCCATTTGAAAGCGGTTTGGACGGGCATCTACGGCCCCGGATGGGCGGCGGATTACCATAACGACATCAACGTGCAGATGAGCTACTGGCAGGCCTTGCCCGGAAACATGCCGGAAGTGACCCTGGGTTACTTCAAGTATTACGACTCGATGGCGCCTGACTTCCAGACCAATGCCAAGCGACTGTACGGCTGTCGCGGCATCCGCTCGCCAATTTCCATGACCTCGAACGGTCTGACCTATTATTCAGGCTTCAGTCACTGGACGGGCGCTGCCGCCTGGCTGGCGCAGTCCTACTACGATTACTGGCTGTTCACCGGCGATCGCAGCTTTCTCAAGAACCGGGCCGTTCCGTTTATGAAAGAGGTGGCCCTGTTCTACGAGGACTTCACGTTTGAAGGCAAGGATGGCCGACTGATCTTCAGCCCGGCACTCTCACCTGAGAACAGCCCGGCAAACACTCGCGTGAATATGACCGACACCACCACCGCCGACGTGGCCATGGCTCGCGAAGTCTTGACCAACCTCTGTCAGGCCTGCGAGTTGCTTGGTGTTGAAAAGGAGAGCGTGCCGCGTTGGCGAAGACTGCTGAAGAAACTTCCGGAGTACACTATCGACAAAGAGAACCGCTTGACCGAGTGGCTCGATCCGAATCTCAAGGACAACTATTCACATCGCCACCTTATGCATATCTACCCGTTGTTCCCCGGGTTCGAAGCGACGCCGGAGCGGGCGCCGGGGTTGTACGAGGCGACTCGCAACGCGCTGTTGGCCAAGGGATTTCCGTCGCAGTGCAACTTTACCTACCCCGTGATGGCGGCCTCGTACACGCGCATATCAGACGGCAACCGTGCGGCCACGGCGTTGATTGATTTGGTGCGCCGAGGGCTGATCCGCCCGAGCATGGGCACACAAGTTGGCGAAGGTGAGCGCTGGCCAGTCGTCCAATTCGATGCAACAATGGCCTGCCCCAGCGCCCTCCTCGAAATGATTCTCTACTCCGACCCGGACCTGCTGCGCATCCTGCCCGCGCTGCCGGACATGTTGCCCACCGGCCGGGTGAACGGCATGCGCATCCGCGGCGGCGGGACGGCCGATGTCGACTGGGACATGCCCGGGCATCGCGTCACGGCACGTATCACCTCGCCGACCACGCGCACGGTCGACATCAAATTTCCCGCCCCGTTCAGCCGGGTCACCGCTGATGGTGCAACACTTGTCGCATCCACCTTCGGGGACGCATACCGCACGGTGACGCTTCCTGCGGGTAAGACGATACCATTCACCGTGGAGATGGCTGACCAATGAAAGCAACCACAACGAACACGACGCCCTAGTCGTGATTCGCTGCAAAAGAGGAGCGGCGAGCGATTGCCGCTTCAGCATCGTGAGTGGGTCAATCACATTCTAGGCACAGGAAAAGAAACGTGAAGACGACGTTGATCGTTGCTGTCGCCGTTCTCGGTTTCGCTATGCCGGCCGGCGCGCTGGAAATCAAGGCGGTCACCGCGAAACCGACGGCGGATAATCCGCAGTTTGATAATAAAGAGGCCTGGCCTGATCTCGTTGGGAACGAGTATTTCCTAAAAGGAAAGTGGCCGAAGGCTCGGCTGTTGATTTGGGCACATGCGGCTACGACTCCTGTTCGTGGTGAGCCGCGTCCCGATATCGCAGACCCCGCTTCCTGGATCGACGCGGCAACAGGCCGACCCGCGGACACGGTTCCCGACATGGATACGGACGTCATCTTCCCCGATGCCGAGCGGCCATACCGCGTGTCCGGCAAAGGGTTCATCTGCCGACACCTGGCTGTCGGGCGCAACGCGGATGTCCAGCCTGGTGGTGGGAGGGCCGCCGAGGTCTTCGGCAACGTCTGGATACGCCCCGCAGCGATATTCTACGTGTACCGAACGCTCATGCTGGTGGGTAGCCGCGGTACTTTCTTCCGACACGACTGGCCGGACGACGGGAAGCTCGGAAAGCTCCATGAGACGGGAGCCATTATCGCCTTCGACCCGGCCAACCCCAGAAAACTCAATCCGTGGAGTTGGCGCACCGACAAGCGACCGCGCGTGTGCCATTTCTTTGTGCATGACAAGCCGGAGGGCTCAACGGAAATGATCGGGTACAGCAGTACCCGGGACGAGGTTGGCATCAAGGCCGGCACGCTCATCGTGGAGCGTGACAGTCGCTTCCTCTGCGGCGGCGCGGCGAATTTGGATATTCATCAAGATGCCGCGATTGTGCTCATGGACGGTGCGATGACCGGGAAGACTGTCAACCAGTTCGGGGTTTGCTTGAGAATGCAAGGTGGACAGCTTACTGCCGGCACGCCGGATCGTCCGATCCGACGGGACGCGCGTATCGGTGTTGGCTACTGCAACTGGATGAACCTCTCCTTTCCCGACCAGCATGTTAGCCGACGCGGTAATGCGTACGACTATGGCCGGTTCAGTGCGACGATTTCGGGGAAACTGATCGGCTGTCCAGCCGAGGGCTCCGATGCGAGGCTGGTTTTTGGCTGGCAGCGCGTCAGCATGGGAGGCGGCGGCCGCGGCGTGAACGCGACCGATGGATTCAACCACGCCTTCGCCAAACTGCCGCCGAAGATCACGGTTTGGGTGGACCCCGAAACCCCGGTCGAGAATGTCCGGTTCGAGGGCCTGCATCGCGGCGGCATTGTAACGCCTAGTGTAACCGCCGCGAAACACTGGCAAAACGTCACGTATGGGGAAGGGTGCCTCTCGACGGACCCGAATGAAATCATTCGTGAGTATAAGGGCAATCTCCACCAAGGTAGGGCGATGGACCCGCTCACGCCGGAGAAAAAGTACACCTCGATGTGATTGCTTCTGAATACACCATCACTTTCCACCGGAGTAGAAACATGAAGGCTGCACTGCTCGCTCTCCTTGCCGTTACTTCCTTCGCCTTACAGGCCAACGCACTTGATGTCAACGTGATCACCTCGAAGCCGACAGCGGATAACCCGCAGTTTGACAGCAAACGAGCTTGGCCGATGCTCGTTGGTGACGAGTATTTTACCAAGCAGGAATGGTCGAAAACGCGTGTGTTGATCTGGGGGCACCCGGGCATGGCACAAGGAAGGAGCGGACCAAAGATCGACCCCAAGGATCCGGCCAACTGGATCGACGCGGCAACGGGCAAGCCGGCCGACGCGATCCCGGATATGAATACGGACATCATCATACCGGACGCCGACACGCCGTACAGAGTGGCGATGGGGATTCAACATTTCGCCTGCCGACACCTGACCGTCGGCCGCAATGCCAATTTCAGTGTGGAGGGTGGCGGAAATTTCTCGGTCTTTGGAAACCTCTGGGTTCGCGGGCGAGGCATGCTTACCTCTTGGAGGAATACGACATTCGCCGGCGCCGCGGACACGTTCCTCCGCCAGGATTGGCCCGCGGACGGCAAACTGAAGAAAATGCACGACCAGAGACTTGTTGCGCCCTACGATCCTCAGGCGAGGGAGACGCAGAACCCCTGGATGGAAGACGGCCGCAAGTCACGCTCCGTTGCCACGTATATGATACACGACAAGGTGCCGGGCGGGTCGACCGAAGTCATCGGGTATGTGCGCATCACGGACGAAGTCGGGATCAAATCGGGGACGTTCATCGTCGGGCGCGACAGTCGATTCGTCACCACGGGGCCGGCGACGGTGTCGGTGGCCAATGACGCCAAAGTTATCCTGATGGACGGCGCCCAATGCTCGCATGGAATGAATCAGTTTACTTGCCGGGATTGGATGGTTAGCCGCGGCGGTGAGGTTTCCGGGGGCACACCGGACAGGCCACTGCGGCGCGACGCCTACATGGGTATCGGATACAAGAACTGGATGAATCTGCCCACTGCCGGGCGGGAGGGAGACAAGAAACCGATTCCCGCCACGGCCGCTGGCGCGAAGATGCATTATGGTTACGGACAATACAGCGCCATCATCAACGGCGATCTGATCGGTTATCCGGCGCCGGGCTCGGACGCCCGCCTGATTGTCTGTTGGCAGCGCATCTCCGCGGGCGGAGCCGGATGCTGGGGACGGACTGACGAAGCCTTCAAGAAAGTGTTTCCCAATATCCTGCCGAAGATTGGAATCTGGATCAGCGGCACTTCGAAGCTCGATAATGTTCGATTCGACGACCTGCATCGCGGCGGACTCGTGACGGCGAGCATGGAAACCTTCGAGGGCTGGGAAAACATCTCGTTCGGCGATGGTTGCCTCAGCCGCGATCCGAAGGATCTTGTCCGCGGCTACGAAGCGGAAATCGAGAAGATGGGAGGAGGGCACCCGACATCGACCCTGGAACCCGAGAAGAAGTACACAACGCCCTAGCGTTGAATAATTATGCAATCGAAAGAGAAATCACAATACCTGGGCAATGATGGTTTTTCGTATTATCGGTGTGGCCGTATCCCTTTACTCCCTCGCAATTATCCTCGTGGCCATGATGCCGTTGGAGGAAGGAAACCCGCTGCGTGATCCGACCACGGGCAATCTCTCGCTCTGTTGGGCAGTGCTGATCTTCGGCGGGATCGTCGTGATCTACACCATGGCCGGCGGACTCTGGGCCGTGTTGATGACCGACGTTCTGCAGTTTATTGTCCTGAACCTCGCGATACTTTTTGTCGTTCCCCTGGCCTTTGGCACGGACTGGACAACAAGGAGACCGGCATCCTCGAAGAGTTAATGCTCAAGAACCTTTACCTGAACCGAATGGCACTTCCATAGTCCAGGTAACGACTTACGGCGACGACCGATTTCGCG
>CAYUIQ010000139.1:0-23637 GCA_964444795.1 uncultured Planctomycetaceae bacterium | reverse complement strand
CCAGAACGTGGGGCATGTCCAAGGGTTACGACCACGTTCTGGCGAACGTAGCTACAATAGTGTGTTACGCAATTCCCAGGGCCATGAATAATCTGGGCTAACCTTACCCAAGCGGAATAACCGATACAATCCGGATGGATGTATCAATTTACCACATTGGGGGGGTCCCATGATTCGCTCGGTTGGCTTCGTTTCGGGTATCGCGTCCGCGCTGCTCCTCTTGACGGCCACGGCTTGGGCGCAGCCTGGGGATAATGCGTACCCGGCCATGATCATGGACGGCGCTACCGCCCGAATTGACCGGTTGGAGGCCGAACTGGCCGCCCTGCGGACGACCGTCGGGCGGTTGCCCGACGTCGATCGGCCGTGCTGCGAGCGTCGCGGCGGATTGTTCGGCGGGGCGGCGGTGATCTTTACCAAGCCCCACTTCAAGGAGTCGTTCGAGGCGAGTACCGTCGACGGCCTCACCGGGACGATGAATCTGCTTCCCTTCGAGTACCGTCACGAGCCGAATATGCGTGCCTGGCTTGGCTATGCCGGTCCGCGTCGGACGGGAATTCGGGCGACCTACTGGGATTTCCACCAAGACAGCAAGAGCCTGGCCCTGGTGTCGGACGCGGCGACAACCCATTCGGCCCAGGTCGTCACCGTGACCCTCCCGGCTGCCATCTCGACCTACGCGCCCGGGCAGACGCTCATCGCCGACAGCAGCCTCAGCGCGCGGACGTTCGATTTGGAGGGGACACTGAACGCGAATCTGGCGGGCGTGGAAATCATTGCCAGCGGCGGTCTCCGCTACGCCGCACTGGAGCAGGACTTCGTCGCGGCGGTCGTCGACGGTGGCGCGGGCGTACAGCAACTCACCTGGGAGCGGACGTTCGAAGGGCTGGGGCCCACACTGGCCGCCGAGTTTCGCAAACCCGTGGGCTGTGGAGGCTTCACGCTGTTTGGCGCCGGACGCGGTTCGCTTCTGTTTGGCAAGAAATCGCTCAGTCGCTTTGTCAACCCGGCCGCCGGGGCCAACCCGCCGGTACCGTTTGCCCGGCTCGACGACGCCGACGAGGTGGTGCCCGTCTTCAGTCTGGACCTGGGCGTTGAGTGGGCTCGCCAGTTGGAGTGTGGTCAGGTCTTCGTCCGCGGCGCGTACGAAGGACAACTCTGGGCCGAAGCCGGGGCGCCGACGCTGGGGTTCCTCGGCTTCGAGGGCTTCAGTCTCCAGGCCGGCATCAACCGCTGAGCCACGCGCACCACCCTTGTCGCCCTACGCCGGCGGCAGTTCGTAAAGTCCGCTGCCGGCGTTCTTCAGCCGGCCTTGGCGGACCAGTTCGTCCCAGACGGCCCGGGGATATTGGTCGGGCGGCATGATCGCCACGATCCCCGACTTCCGGCCGCTGCTCATCGGCCCCACGCCGATCCGCGATTGATCGTCGAGACAGGTCAGTTTCAATCGCTTCTTAAAGGCCTTCATCGCCGCCTTGAGTTCCTTCGGACTCGGCGCCGGCGGCTGCGATGCATCGGAGGACGACATAAGAAACTCCCAAAGCAGAGTGGAATTCAAAACGGGAATCATCCATCGGCCGTATTCTACCCCAATCGGACGATGATGAGTAGCAGGCACTCTCCGTGTCCCCTTTTGCAGCGGACTAGACAGTTCGACTCACTTCTTGTCGCCCTTGCCACCCTTGCCGCTTCCCGGTACCGCATAGTAGCAGGAAATCGTCGAGACCACGGAAATCTCCGGATGCATCGGCAGACGGCCGTCTTGGCGGTCGGTCTCGGCGAAGAAGCCGCGATAATGGGTGTTCTTCGGCCGAATGGCGTGGATCTCCGGCAGCGATTGCCGGGTGTAGTTTCTTCGCAGACTCTGGGAATAGTCGTTGCTGAAAGACTCGTAGAGAGATTTCGGATAAACGACCTCGGTCTGCTCGTGAATATTCTTCGGACTCGGCGCTTTGTCACTGGACGCCATGTCGAAGTGGGCCGACAGCAGCAGGTCGGCCTTGCGCTTCGCCTCGGCCAGGGCCTTCTTCTGGGCCTCGACTTTGTGCGCGTCCAAGGTATCGCACCAATAGTCGAAGGAGATGATATCGGTGATTTCCAGGAGGAAAGCCGCGCCCACGGCCGCCCGGGCTTGCGATTCGTTCTCGACTTGGATGTGTGCGTTGGTCTGGATCATGTAGCCCGATACGTTTTCCACCAGACACCTCGCTCCCAGCTCTTCGGCAATGCTCCACTCGTAGACCGGCAGCACGGAAATGAAGTCCATGAAGACTTTGTCCCCCTTGATGCCCAACTTGGCCAGGGCGCCGGCCAGGGCCTTTTCCTTATCGCCGTTGGCCTTCATGCACTCCTCGGCGGTCTTGCCCTCGCTGGTCACGGCCATGATCACCCGAACCGCCGTCGGCTGGACGCGGATTTCCGCACGGCCGACGATGGTGATGTAGTTTTCCACCGCCTCGTGATCCAGACTGCTGGCGGTCGACGCGCCGGACCGGCCGGCAACGGTTGGGGGCGAGTAGACGCCGGCCCGGGAACCACCGCCTTGGCCGGGCAATCGGGCGGCAACGCCCACGGCAAGAATGATTGCACCGAGGGTGCCGACGACGACCACACATGTCCTTGGGCTCTTCATAACGATTCTCCCTCTGCAGGTTCCGGCGATATGCAGCCGTCGGATCTCCGGCAAACGCCGGAAAAGTGGCTCCAACGGCGTACGGCCAAGTATAGCACCACGGGCTCGATGCATGCCCGTTGCGATGTTACACTCCGACGCGAGCCCGGATTATTCACCAAGGGGGGGCAAGCCGCCCATGGCACCCGAGACGTTTCTCTTCGTCCGTCCGTCTCAAGGGGAACTTTTCCCACGTCGACAGCGTCCAACCAACACATGAACGTGTGCGCCCGCGCGCGCGCCGGTAAGGTACTGTGTAGCAAGGGGTTGCCCCCCTTTGGCCCGGAACACGGAACCGATCTCGTCCATCGCTCCCTGGAACTCGAGGAGAGTCGTGATGAAACGCTTTGCACCCCCCTTGTCGGCTGGTTTTTTTGTGCTTTTACCCCTCCTGTTTGCGGGGATCGATCTGGTTGGCGCTCAAGAGCCAGACGCACCGGCCGCGGTTGTATCGGCCGATACACCGCCGGTGCCCGAAGATGTGCGGCAGTTGATGCAGGAGCGAAAATACGCCGAGGCCGTCGTGGCCATCGACAAGGCGATGCAGGTCAAGGACGCGCCGGCCGACTATCTCACCTACCTCAAGGGTCGGGCGCTCTACCTCCAGAAGGAATACGATGAGGCGGTGGCCGCGTTCGACGCCGTCGGCAAGGAGTTTCCCCAGAGCGACTGGCAGCGTCGGGCCCGGTTCGGCAAGGCGGTGGCTTTGGCTCGCAAGGGCGATTTCCGCGCTGCGGAGGTGATCTATCGAGCGGAGGCCGAGCACCTGCTCTCGACCGAGCGGAAGCAGGAGATCGCCGATATCTACCTCGAATTCGCCGACACCTATTTCAAGCCGGCCAAGCAGGAGCAGAAGCCCGACTACGCCAAGGCGATGGAGTTTTACAACAAGGCGCTCGAAGTCGGTCCGGAGCCGAAGAAGCGGATCGAGGTCGAGTTGCTGGTCGCCCAGTGCTATCAGAAGATGGACGACACGGCCGAAGCGGCCAAGCGCTACGAGAAATTCATCAAGGATCACCCCGAAAGCGAGTTGGACGACAAAGCCCGATACCGCCTTGGCGAGTGTTATCTGAAGTCGGGCGAGGCGAAGAAGGCCCGGCGAGCCTGGCAGGATCTGCTGGCTGAATGTCCCGACTCGGAGCTGATTCCCCTGGCCGCGTACAACATGTCGCGCACCTGGGGGATTCCGAACTCCGAACTGTACGTGGCCGACGAAGACGATTCGGCCGAGCAGCAGGCGGATGATCAGCAGGCCATACAACAAGTCGCCAGGCAAGACGACGAATCGCTCAGCCTGGGTATCGCCGCCTTGGAGAAGTTCATCGAGCGTTTTCCCGCCGAGAAGCTGGCCAGCCGGGCGCATCTCGACATCGCCACCAGCTACGTGGCCCACGGCCGGTTCGACGACGCGGAGACGGCGCTGAAGCGGTTCCTCGAAGACGAGCGGTACAAGGACACCGAGCAGATCCCCGGCGCTCGGAGCCTGTTGGGCACGTCGTACCAGTTGCAGAAGAAATTCCCCGAGGCGCTTGCCGCTTGGGCCGACTATCTGGCCAAACACCCGGCCCACAAGGCATGGAGCCAGGTGCAGCAGCAGATTCTCGACACCCAGTACATCATGGCCGCCGAGAAAGCCGAGGCCGAGGACTACGACACGGCCCGCAAGCTTTGGTCGGAGTTTCTGGCCAAGTACCCGTTGGACGGCCGCAACCCGGCGATTCTCTTCCAGTTCGGCCGGATGCAATACAAGCAGGATAAATGGGACGCCGCGATCACCGACTGGCGCCGCCTGGTCTCGAAGTATCCGCAGAGCAACGAAGCATCGCGGGCGCAGTTGATGATCGGCGCCACGCTGGAACAGAAGCAGGGCAAACTGGAGGAAGCGCTGGAAGAGTACCGCAAGGTAACCTGGGGTAATTCCGTCCCGCAATCCCAGCAAGCAATCGCCCGGCTGACGGCCAAAACGATGACCGTGGCCACCGAGCGGATCTTCCGGTCGGGAGAATCGCCGACGCTGAAACTGACCACGCGGAACATCGAGAAGGTGACCGTTCGCGCGTATAAGGTCGATCTGGAGACCTACTTCCGCAAGATGCACCTGGCCCGGGGCGTCGAGGCACTGGATATTTCGCTGATCGATCCGGACGAGACGATCGAGTTCAAAGTGCCCGAGTACGTCGAGCATAAGAAAATCGAAAGCGACGTCGAAATCGCCCTGCCCGCCGAAGCCACGGCCGGCGTGATGGCGGTAACCATCAGCAGCAAGACGCTGGAAACGACCACGATGGTCATTCAGAGCGATCTGGACGTGATCGTGAAGAGTTCGCGCGACGAAGTGTTCGTATTCGCCCAAGACATGCGATCGGGCAAACCGTGGAAAGACGCGCGGTTGCTGATCTCCGACGGCACGAAGGTCTTCGCCGAAGGCACCACCGGCGAAGACGGCGTGTTCCAGGAGACGTTCAAGGAACTCAAGGACGCCGGCGATGTGCGCGTTTTCGCCATTGCCACCGGCAACGTGGCCTCCAACGTCGTCGACCTTCAGGGGGTCGGCGTGGCCCAGGGGTTGGCCGACAAGGGGTACATTTACACCGATCGACCCGCCTATCGGGCCGGTCAACCGGTCCACGTGCGCGGATGTCTGCGCCATGTCAAAGACGACCAGTACGCGATCGAGCAAGGCAAGAAGTACACGGTCGACGTGCTGGACAACCGCAATCGGTTGGTGCATCAGGAGAAGATCGAACTGGGGCCGTTTGGCAGCTTCCACGCCAATTTCCTCCTGCCCGCCACCAGCCCGCAAGGACAATATCGGGTCACCGTCCGCGACAAGGACGACAAGAGCTTTCAGGGCACGTTCATCGTGCATGAGTATCAGCTCGAACCGGTCCGCCTGGTGATCGACACGCCGCGAACGGTCTACTATCGGGGTGAAGAGATCGAAGGTACGATCCGGGCCGAGTATTACTACGGCGCGCCGCTGGCCGGTCGCGAGATCCGCTACCAGTTGGCCGACGAGCCGATGCAAACGGTCACGACCGACGAAAAAGGCGAGGTGAAGTTCAAACTCCCCACGCGCGAATTCAGTCAGCAGCAAGTCCTGCCGCTGGCCGTTACGCTTACGGATCGCAACCTCCAGAAGACAACCAACTTCATGCTCGCGTTCCGCGGTTACACGATTGGCCTGAGCACGATCCGCCCGGTCTACGTGGCCGGAGAAACGTTCGAGACGACCGTTACCACGACCGACGCCGAAGGCAAACCGGCCGGCCGCAAGATCACGCTCAAGGTGTTTGAGCAAACGACCGTCCAGGGCAAGACGGGCGAGCGCCTGGTGGGCGAGTACCCGCTGGAGACGGACGAGACCGACGGCAAGGCGCGGCAGACCGTGAAGCTCGACGAGGGGGGACGTTACATTCTCCGCGCCGAGGGCACCGACCGGTTCGACAACCCGATCACGGGACAGCATTTCGTGCAAATCTCCGACGACAAGGACCGCGTGCGGCTGCGGATCCTGGCCGATCGGCATACGTTCAAGGTGGGCGATACGGCCAGCGTGCGGCTGCACTGGCGCGAGGAGCCGGCCTTGGCGCTGGTCACCTACCAGGGTGCTCGCATTCTGCAATACGAGTTGGTCGAGTTGGCCAAGGGGCCCAACAAGCTGGACATTCCCATGGCCGCCCGACTGGCGCCGAATTTCGAGTTGGCCGTGGCCGTGATGACCGACTACCGCCCGCCTGAGAAAGCCGAGCCCTGGCAGAAAGACCCCTCGCGACGGTTCCACGCGGCATCGAGTCCGTTTACCGTCCAGCGCGACCTGAAGGTCAGCATCACGGCGGCTCGCAAAGACGGGGCCAAGGGCGACGTGCGGCCTGGTGAAGACGTGACGGTGACCGTCATCACGACCGATCCGCAAGGCGAGCCGGTGGCCGCCGAAGTGAGCCTGGCGATGATCGAACAATCGTTGTTGGAGCGGTTCCGCTCGCCGTTGGGATCGATGGCCGACTTCTTCCGGGGCAACCCGCGGCAATCGGCCGTGCGTACCACGTCGAGTGTGACCTTTGCCTATCGACCGGCCACGCGCCCGATCAGCCGGCATCTGCTGGCCGAGGAAGAGCGCCTGGAGATCGCCGGCGAGGAAGAGGAAAGCCGGCTGGCGGCGCTGGAAAACGGCGTGGACGACTTGGAAGGGTTCGTGGTCGACGAACCTGATGTGTCAGCCGAAGACATCGATTTCGACGGCCCGGTCAACGCCGACGGAGGCACGGTCGTGATGGGGGGAATCGCCCGCCAGATCACGCGTGGCAGTCGCGCCAACAACGCCCCCGCGCAACACCAACTGTCGCTACAGATCGACCAGTCCCAAGCCCTCTTCGACACCAACACCAACGGCGTGGTGACCGGGCAGCAATGGGGTCTCGGGCGGCAGCGGCGAGGACAGGCCCGCGGCTACGCCGGACAGGCCGGGGCGAACGCCTACTTCTACAACGGCGGCCACATGTACGTCGCCGAAAACACCAACGGAGCGGTACAACTCTCCCTCGGCACGGCCGTCTATCCGGTCGCCGATTTGGTGGTGCCCCAAACATGGGAAGACGGCCAGAATGCGGGCTGGCAGATGTCGAGCAATTACGTCGTGCTCGACGACAACGGCCGCATGCAGAATCTGCTCGTGCTCAGTGGCGACCAACTTGATGTAGCGCAGATCGAGCAGACCATCGCCGAGTTGACCGAAGCCGGCGGCGTCGTGTTGCCCGGGCTGGGACCGCAGGAGACCGGCTACTGGAACCCGTCGGTCACGACCGGCCAGGACGGTAAGGCAACCGTCTCGTTCACCGTGCCCGAGCGATCGACCGCCTGGAAACTGATCGTCCAGGGTATCACCACCGAAACGCTCGCCGGAGAGGCCGACGGCGAGTTGGTGGTGAAGAAGGACCTCTTCGGCCAGCTTCGCCTGCCGCAGGCCTTTGCCGACGGCGACGAAGCTCGGGTGATGGTCTCGGTTCACAACGACGCGATCGAAAAGGGCCCGATCGAGGTCACGCTCACCACGACCATCGCCGGCCGCACGATCGAAGAGAAGCAGACTCTCGACGTCGAGTCCAAGGGCATCCACGAACTGGTCTTCACCGCCAAGTTGGATCGTCCCGAGAAACCCAAAGACGACAAGGCGGCCGCCGCCATGCCGGAGATCAACGCCGAATTCGCACTGACCGTTTCGGCCGGCGAGCGAACCGACGTCGTGCGGCGAAGTGTGCCGCTGAAGCCTTACGGCATGCCCGTCTTCGCCACGGCGTCCGGCTCGGGCACCAGCGACACGACCGCCTGGGTCGAAGCGGCCAAGGAGATGCCGACGACGGAGCCCAGCTTGCAGATTCTCGTCGGCCCCACGGTCGAGCGGAGCCTGTTGGACATCGTCCTGGGCACGGCCCCCGGTTGCCAACTCGCGTCGATCCGCATCGCCTCGGGCTTGGAGACTTCGACCAGCGACCTGATGGCTTCGCTCGGATTGCAGGCACTCCTCGGAGGAACACGCCAAGCCGACGGACCACAAGCCCAAGCGTTGGATAGCCGGGTTCGCTCGGCGGTCGGCTCGCTGGTCTCATCGCAGAACGACGACGGCGGCTGGAGTTGGACCGGGCGCGGCGGATCGAGCAACCGCTACGGCACCTCGCGCGTCGTCTGGGCGCTGAGCCTGGCTCGCAAGGCCGGCTACAACGTGCCCGACGAAGCGTACGACAAGGCCGTCGCCTTCCTCCGCGATCAGGTAGCAAGGATCGCCGCCAGCGATTACGAGAGCAAGGCCATTCTGTTGCACGGGCTGTCGACCGCCGGAGAGGGCGACTTCGCGCTGGCCAACCGCCTCTATCGCGACCGGCCGACCCTTTCCACCGCGGCGCTGGCCCATCTGGCATTGGCTTTCGCCGAGATGGATCGCAAATCGACCGCCGGCGAACTGCTCACACTGTTGGCCGAGCGAAACCTCGACGACGTTCCCTCGCGGCGCAAGGCAGCCGGCGGATCGTTGCCGTGGAGCCATTCGTCGGCCGAACTTCGGGCCCTGTATGCACTGGCCGTGCAGAAGGTTACGCCCAAGGCCACCCAGGCCAAGGAGTCGGTCGATTGGCTGCTGGCCCATCGCACGGGCCATCGCTGGTCGCCCGACAAGGCAACCGGCCCGGCCGCATTGGCCTTGTGCCGGTGGTTTGCCGAGAACCGCTTCGAGGACGAGCATTACAAGCTGGTCGTTTTCGTCAACGACATCGAAGCGGCCACTCTGGAGATGGACGGCGCGTCGGGCACGCAGACCGTCGACGTGCCGGCCAAGCTATTGGCCGACGGCAAGCAACGCATCAACTTCGAGATCACCGGCCGGGGGCGATTCACCTATCAGTGCGTCCTTGGCGGGTTTGTCGACGCCGACAAGCTCAAGAGCACGACGCCCGATTGGACGGTCAAGCGGACCTACGAACCGGCGCCGCTGGAGATGGACGGCCGGGAGATCCCGCGAGGGTTCAACGTGCTGACCGGCCATTACGATAGGTTCCGCAACCCGCTGACCGAGTTGCCCACCGGGCGGCGCGGCCTGGTCGAGTTGGAGATCCGGCGACACAACATCCCCCAGAACACGCCCGTCGAACAACTCGAATACCTGGTCATCACCGAGCCGATCCCCGCCGGGGCCACGGTCATCGAGCAATCGGTCAAGGGCCCGTTCGAGCGGTTCGAGATCGCACCCGGGGCGATTACCTTTTACGTCGGAAGCCGGAATTTGATCGGCACGATCCGCTATCAACTGCACGGATATCAGCCAGGCAAGTATCGGACCGTGCCCACGGTCATTCGCGACGCCTATCGCCCCGACCGGCTGGCCGTCTCGACGCCCAAGTCGCTGACCGTTTTGCCCAGCGGCGGCAAAAGTGCCGACAAGTATCGTCTTTCGCCGCAGGAACTTTTCGAATTGGGCAAACGCCACTTCGAGAAGAAGGAGATGAAAAAGGCCGAAACCCACCTGACCGAGCTGTTCGAGAAATGGAACCTGAACACCGATACGTATAAGAAATCGGTCGAAATGCTGCTGGACTCGCATCTGGAGATCGGTCCGCCGGCCCGCGTGGTGCGCTACTTCGAGATCATCAAGGAGCGCTGGCCGGCCAGCGAGATCCCGTTTGCGAAGATCCTCAAGGTGGGGACCGCCTATCACGAGATGGGTGAGTACGAACGGAGCTACCTGATCTTTCGGGCGACGGTCGAGAGCAGCTTCTCGCGCGAGAGCGGCGTGGCCGGTTTCCTCGAAGGGCAGGGGGAGTTCGCCCGTAGCGTCGAGGTGATGGGCCGGCTGTTGCGCGAGTATCCGCCCGAGGGGTACGTCGCCTCGGCCACGTACGGTCTGGCCCAGAGCGTCTACGCCAAGGCGCCCGGGGCGGCCGACGACGAGAAACTGCGCAAGCAGAAGATCAACCGCGTGGATCTCATCCGCCGGGCGTGGACCATGCTGGAAGGTTTTCTCACCGCCTATCCCGAGGACCCGGCGGCCGATCAGGCGGCCTTCTCCGCGGCCAACGCGCTGCTGGAGCTGAAGGCCTACGACGAGACGACCGAAGCCTGTAATCGCTACGCCCAGCGCTATCCCGAGAGCGATCTGCTGGATAGCTACTGGTACATGGTCGGCTACTGCCACTTCGCCACCGGCAAGCACGAAGAGGCGCTGGCCATGTGTCGCAAGGTGGCCGAGGCCCGGCGGACCGATAAAAAGACGGGCCGTACGGTCGAAAGCCCCAATAAATGGCGCGCCGTTTACATCCTCGGACAGGTCTACCACAGCCTGGGCGACGCGGCCGACGCGATCAAGGAGTATACCCGCGTCGAAGACCGTTTCGCCGACGCCAAGGAGGCCATCGCCTACTTCACGCGCAAGGCGATCGAGCTGCCCGAGGTCACCACGGTCAAACCCGACACGCCCGTCGAGGTCGAGTTGAAGTTCCGCAACGTGGCCGCCTGCGACGTCAAGGTCTACCGAATCGACCTGATGAAGTTCAGCCTGTTGAAACGCAACCTGGGCGGTATCACGCAGATCAACCTCTCGGGCATTCGCCCCTATCACGAAGCCGAAATCGAACTGGGCGACGGCAAGGATTACCGCGATCGGACGCATAAGCTGGCCCTGCCCTTGAAGGAACAAGGCGCCTACCTGGTCGTCTCGCGCGGCGATAACCTCCACGCCAGCGGACTGGTGTTGGTCACGCCGCTGGCGGTCGAGGTGCAGGAAGACACGGCCTCGGGCCGGGTGCGCACGACGGTGAAGAACCTGATCGAGGACCGTTACATCAAGGACATCCACGTTAAGGTAATCGGCACGCGCAACTCGGAGTTTACCTCCGGCGAGACGGATCTGCGCGGCGTCTTCGTGGCCGACGGCATCCAAGGCCGGTCGACGGTCATCGCCCAGGCCCCGTCTTCCCACTACGCCTTCTTCCGCGGCCAGACGGAACTCGTGCCGGGAGTTCCCGAGGCGGCGGCGACACAGGCGGGCGCGCAGCCATCGGCCCCCCAGGGTAAGGCCTCGCTCGACTCCCAGTTGCTCGAAGGCCTGCAGCGCACCAACACGATCCTGCAAGCCCCGAAGGTGCAGCAACTCAAGAGCATGTACGACAGCAAGGGCTCGGGAGTCAAGGCCGACGAGGCGTTCTAGAACGTGTTTTGAAGTTCGTACGATGGCGTTCCCAAGCCGTCACTGCTTCTCAGGTACGGTGGAACTCGACGGGCTGGGAAGCCCATCGTACGAGGACCCTACTTAAAGTCACCGTCCCCGGTGATGATCGCGTGCTTCCCGTGGCAGTCGGTGCAGACCGAATCGGCCAGCACGAAGCGGCCGTTGGGGCGACGTTTGTCTTCCCACTCGGCGCGAAACTTGGCCACCTTTTCCGGTTTCTTGTGTTTCGGGTGGCATTGCTTGCAGAAGTTTTCGATTTCGGCGCGTCCCCAAATGACGTCGGGGCGGGTGATGTTGAACTCGTCGCCGCTGTGCGTGAGCGAGTCGCCGTGACAGGCCGCGCAGGTAATGCCCCCCTCTTCGTGGACCGACGAGATCTCCTCGTGAGCGAAATCGGCGTGGCACACCTGGCACGAGGAATTGTCCTCGGCATAGCCGGAATCGAACAGCAGCGGATCCTTCTCGTTGTACAACGAGTTCTTCACCCGAATCATCAGGGAGTCGTCGTCGGCATCGGCTGAAGCGGATTCGTGCGGAGTCTCACCCGGGTCGGCCAGCAACGTGCCGGGGATCGGAAGATACCCGGCCATCGCCAAAAGCGCAAGCAGTGCGGCCAAGGCGGCGAGTAGGGATAGGCGATGCATCGGTTGCTTCTCCTGGATGTTCCGGACCGAACAGAAACGGCCCCCCGGCTTTGCCGGGGGCTCCGGGCTGACTACCGCTTCTTACACGTATTCCCAGTCGCGGAGCCACTGGTAATCGCGGGGCAGGTTCGCCCACATGTCCTTCTTGATCTCCTCGTACTTGGCCGTCTCCTCCAAGTCGAACTCGCGCCGTTCGAGCACCGACTTGGCGGCGTTCTTCACCTGGTCGATGGTGATCAGACCGGGGATCGCGGCGGTAAGCTGCGGGCAGGCGAGGACGTATCGGAGCACCATGCGGGCGCGCTCGTCGTCTTCGTCCTTGGTGGCCGAGTCGGGCGCGCCGCGCGACTTGAAGACCGAGCCGCTGGCAAACGGCTTGATGCCGATCATGCCCACGTCGTTCTTCTCGAAGGACTCGAACATGCTGCCGGTGGCGGCTTTCATGCTCGCCGCCGTGTAGGGCGTTACGATCACTTCGAGTTGCGGATACTTGGTCACCGCTTCGGCGATCCAGGGGCGGTCGTGACTCGAAACGCCGGTGAACCGTGCCTTGCCCGACTTTTTCGCCCAGGCCAGCACCTCCATGGCGATCTCGATTTCCGCCTCGGTATTTCGGCGGCTGGTCTGTTCGTGCATGGTGATTCGCCAGAGGTCGACGTAATCGAGACCGCCGGCCTTGAGGCCCATCTCGAAGGCCTCCTTCATCGTCGCCAGCGAACCGCCCCACTTGGGAAACCGGCTCTCGTGGGCACCGAACGAATAGCCGAAGAACATCCCCTCGCGGCGGCCCTTGATCGCTTCGCCGTAAGCGATCACTTCGTGGTCCCAGCAGGCGTCGATGTAGTTGATGCCGTGGTCCATGCAGGCGGCAAGCACCTCGCGGCGGTTTTTCTTAAACTCGGGCGAACCGTAGCCGTAGGGGATCTTCTTCCAGTGGCCGCCGATGCAGACGCCGGAGAGCCAGAGGTTGGTCCGGCCCAAGCGGCGGTATTCCATGTTTTCGTTGTAGCTGCGCGTCTTCTTCACGTCGGCCGGTGCTTCGGCCCCCGCGGCCACGCATCCGGCGCCACCGACTCCGACGGCCGCTCCGGCAGCCGCCAAGGCACTACTTTGCACAAACGCACGTCGTGTCACTTGCTCTTTGGTCATGTTTTCCTCCTGGGGGGCCTGCTCGGCCGGCCGGTATCGGTTTGAGAACGCTTGAATCGTCAATAATCACCCCTAGGCAGCGTGGCCCTCCATTGTCAACCACTTCGGCCGCGGCGTCAAGTTGAGACGCGGCTTGGGTATTATTGACAATATTCATTGCGAAAACTCTCGGCTGCGGGGGGCGAACTCCTCTCCCTCCGCGGAACTCATGATGGCGAGAAAGGGGGAGCCGGGGATGTGGCGACGGAATGCACCATGGCAACCCGAAGCGTCAGCGAGGGAACTCGCTGGTCGTCCCTCGCTGACGCTTTGGGTTACTATGGGCTCGGGAGGATCCGTTCTACCCGCGTCGTCGCCGTCTCCAGCGGGCCAGGGCGAGCCCCACCAGACCGGTGGCGAAGAGGAGAATGGTGGCCGGCTCGGGAACGGCAAACATGACTTGGCCGTTGTCGTTGACGTTGACGTACAGGTCGATCTCAAAGGGCGTGCCGTTATCGAAGACGCCGGTGAGCTGTCTAGTCGTGTCAAGTTCAAAGTCGGCGGGGGTGAGAACGGTCGTATACGGGATGTGGACGCCGTCCAGCGCGAATTCGTCGAGCCCGATGAAGAGGGCCGTCGCGTCGTCATTGACGTCCATCCGATCGTTTCCACCCGTCTGGTTGGCAAGATCGCCTCCAGAAAGCGTGACCATGCTGTTGTCATTGGCGACCAGGAACCTGGCGTTACCAGCATTGGCCTCGGTCATGCCGTAGCTGAAACCTTTGAGGACATTGACCGTCGAGCTATTGTTGGCCTCGATGAGTCGCGCGTTGCCGCCGCCGGTTTCCGCGATGTCGATGGGACCGGCGATATTCACCACGGAGTTGTTGTTGGCCTCAACACCAAAGGCGGCTCCACCGTCCGATTCGTCATCCAGCAGAATGCTCCCGCGGAAGTCTACCACGGCGTTGTTGTGCGCCCGGATGCCGTACGCGGCGCCGGCACCGTTTTCGTTCATCAGGATCTCGGCCCCACGCATAACCAACACGCGGGAGTCGTTCTCCGCTCGTACGCCGTGATGAGCACCGTCGCTGCCTTCGTTGGCGCCGTTGAGCATGTCAATCGTCCCGGAAAGGGTCACCATGGAATCGTCGAAGGCATGAATTCCGTCGGAGTTGCCCTGGCCGTCTTCGTCCAGTTCGATCTTGCCGGTGACCAGCACCACCGCGTTGTTCTCGGTCCAAACACCGCGAGCGCCGGCGTCGCCATTCTCCTCGACGTGTGCAAATCCGGAGAATTTGACCGTCGAGTTGTTCACCGCGTAGATCGCCATGCCGTCACCGTCGCCTCTCTCGATGACGTTGAGGGTCCCGGCGAAATCGACGGAGGAGTTTTGCTGGGTTCGTATGCCATAGCCATCGCGATTGCCGGTGCCACCGGCTTCGTCGAGCGTCACGATGCCCGTGCTGGTCACTCGAACGACGGCGTCTTGTTGCGCGCGAATTCCGTGACCGAAGCCTTCGCCGTTTTCTTCCACGTCGATGGTTCCGGACAGCGTTACTTGGGAATCATCTTGGGCACGGATGCCGTGGGCATTGTCGTCGCCCGATTCCACCACCTTCCCGATACCGGAGAAATGGACGACCGCCGAGTCTTCCGTTTGCACGACGTTGCCGAGCCCAACGCCTTGCTCGATGATGTCAAACTCGCCGGCGCTAGTCACCCGGCTGCTGTCCTGGGCACGGATGCCGTAGGCGTCGCCGTTGTCGGCTTCGGTGACCTCGATGGCTCCGGCGAAATCAACTTCCGCCGTGTCGTTGGCACGGATGCCGTAGGCGTCGTCGCCGCCTGCTTCATCAACCGTGATGTCGGCCGTGTCGGTGATATTGATCGTGGCCGTGTTCTCCGCGCGGACACCGTACGCGTCACCAGCGCCGGCTTCGGTGACCGCGATGGTTCCGGCGAAATCGACTTGCGCCGTGTCGTTGGCACGGATGCCGTACGCGCCGTCGCCGCCACTTTCGTCGACCGTGATGTCGGCCGTGTCGGTGATATTGATCGTGGCCGTGTTCTCCGCGCGGACACCGTACGCGTCGCCAGCGCCGGCTTCGGTCACGCCAAGGATGCCCGAGATGTCGAAGCTCGATCCGCTCTCGGCTCGGACGCCGTACGCGGGACTACCTCCTGCTTCGGAAAGGGTTATCGTGCCGGCCATGCTGACGGTCGAAGTGTTTGTATTCGTATCGTTTCCTTCGGCCCGAATGCCGTACGCGTCGCCGCTGTTTTCTTCGGTCAGCGTGATACTGCCCGTGGAGCCCACGGTGACGATTGCCGAGGCGCCGTTTGCGATCTGGATCCCGCGAGCCGAGTTGTTTCCCGTATCGTGAACCGAAGCGATCGTCCCGTCCACGGTAACCGTGGGGCTGCCGCCGATGATCTGGACGCCAATCGCATGATCGTTGTTGCGATCGCGAACGAGGTCGATGACACCGGAGGGTGTGATATTGACCGTCGCGTCGTCAGCGGCCTGTACACCGACTGAGTCGCCGCCGTTGTAGTCGTCGACGGTAAACGTGCCAGCGGAGGAAATCGTTACCGTCGCGCTGCCCAACGCCTGGATGCCGTAAGCGCCGCCACCACCGTTTCCGTCCAGGGCGTCGAGCGTGCCGCCGGAGAAGGTGAACGTCGAATCGTCGCCGGCCGGCGAATTGCCCACTTGGACTGCCGTGGCTCCGTCTCCGGCTGCCGCTCCCGTGGTGTTGATCTCGATCACCCCGCCGGTGGTCAGCGTCAGATCCGTGCTATCGGTCACGTCCGCCGCAACGCCGCCGTCGGTGTCAAGGATATTCCCGCGGGGAGGCATCGTGTGACTGCCACCGTCGCCGAACTGCGCCCGGGCGGTGCCCGTCGACAGCGCCGCTGCCGCCAGTGCCAGTAAGAGGAAAGAGAGTAACTTAGCGGCCCGGTGTCTCGTCGAGGTGGTGAGCATGATCGGATTCCCACGTATAAGCAGTAGACAAGGTGGAAGGTTTTCGCAAACGGTCATCGCGCCGGGCGAATCCTCTAACGGCCGTAAGCGAGAAGTCGCCAGAGTTGGGATCTCACGTGGCCGAAACCACGATGAACCCCCAGCGGCGAGCATTTCCCCCAAGGCTGAATCGCCTGACCTGATAAGTACTTTTCTAATCAGATCAAACCGACAGGTCAAGCAATTTCCACGAAAACGCCGTTTTTTTCGGCTGACGACCCGATAACCCTACTCCTGCTCGATCGAAGCGGGACCAGCGGGAATTCCTCGCAATTCCCCTGATAGAGGGGTAATTTCGTGGGGAGCACGGCAACGAGGTCTGGTCCTGCGAATTTAGCCTCGGGATCGGCCGTCCTTGCAATCCCCCTCGGTGGGACGTATCTTACACGGTTTTGGCGACAGGATTTCCAGGGGATTATCGACAATGGCCAAGCGCTTCCAGGTTGTCATCACCGACTTTCTCGACGATGACCTCGAACCCGAGCGGCGGATCTTGGGCGAGGTAGCCGACGTGACGGCACTGGCGGCCCACGACGAAGAGGAACTGGTCGGCCGGATCGAGGACGTCGACGCGATCATCCTCTACCACGAGTTGACCCTTTCACATAAGACGATCGAAGGGCTCAATCGCTGCAAGATCATTTGCCGCGGCGGCGTGGGATATGATAACGTCGATCGCGAGTGTGCCCGGCGGAAGCTGATCCCCGTGGCCACCGTGCCCGATTACGGCTCCGAGGAGGTCGCCGACACGGCCATCGGCATGGCCCTGAGCCTGACCCGGGGCATTCATCTCTACAACTCGCGGCTGCGCGACCGAGTGGGCGATTGGTCGTATACCCAGGCGGTGCCCCTCGTGCGGCTTCGTCCCCGGGTATTCGGCGTGGTCGGTTTGGGTCGCATTGGCACGGCGGCCGCGGTGCGAGCCAAGGCGCTGGGTATGCACGTGGTCTACTACGATCCGTACAAGCCCGACGGATACGACAAGGCGCTGGGGATTCGCCGCACCGAAACACTCGACGAGTTGCTGGCCGAGGCGCTGGTGGTCAGCATGCATTGCCCGCTGGACGACGAAACCCGGCACATGATCGATGCCGAGACCCTGGCGAAACTGACGCCCGGCTCATACGTGATCAACACGGCTCGGGGGGCCGTGGTCGACACCCGGGCGCTACCCGACGCGCTGGCTTCGGGTCAGCTCGCGGGGGCGGGTATCGACGTGCTGGAAAACGAACCACCGCCGGACGACGATCCGCTGCTGGTCGCCTGGCGCGATCCGGATCATCCGGCCCATCATCGGCTGATCCTCAACCCCCATTCGGCGTTCTACAGCGAGGAGGGCTTGCTCGACATCCGGCTGAAAAGCGCCGAGGCATGTCGTCGAGCGCTGTTGGATATGCCGCTGCGCAATGTGGTGAATTAGGCCCGGCGTTGACGCCGGGTTGGTCGGGACGCCACACGACACTGTCTCTCTTCCGATTCGCGTTTAGCTCCGTTTACGGGGGTTCTCGACGTGGTGGCTTCAGCCGAATTGCCGGTCGGCTCAAGCCAAAGCAGCGAGAAGGCCTCTGGGAAAACCGTACCCCCGGGCAAACCGGCACAACCGACGCGTGGCAACCCTTGACGGACCAACCGGAATGCGTTCTCATGCGGACAAGACTCGACCCAACCATCGTCGAAGGAGACTCCATCCATGGCTATCAATTCCGTTCGCCGCCGGGTGATCGACGGCGAGATTCTGGTGGGAACGTGGTTGGTGCTGGGCTCCAGCCTGACGGCGGAGATCGCCGGCAACTCGGGGTTCGATTGGGTCCTGCTCGACATGGAACACGGCATGGGCGCCAACGATAGCCTGCTGTTCCAGCTCCAGGCCCTTTCCGGCACGCCCGCCTCGCCGATTGTCCGCGTGGCACAAAACGATCCGGTGTTGATCAAACGGGCGCTGGATCTCGGGCCGGCCGGCATCATGGCGCCGATGGTCAACACGGCCGAGGACGCCGAGCGGGTCGTCCGGGCGATGCGCTATCCGCCGGCGGGCATTCGCGGGGTCACTCCCTACACCCGCCCCGCCGATTTCGGCCGCGATTTTCCCGGATACTTCGCTTCGGCCAACGACGAACTGCTCTGTCTGGTACAGATCGAGACGGAGCAGGCCGTCAAAAACGCCGAGGCGATCGCCGCGGTCGACGGCGTCGACGTGTTGTTCATCGGGCCGTTGGACCTGACTGTCGGGCTGGGCATTATGAAGCAGTTCGACCACCCCAAGTATCGGGCCGCCGTGGAGAAGATCGTCTCGGCCTGCCGCAAGGCCGGCAAAGTGGCCGGCATTATCCTCCTCGACGTCGAGGTGCCCGAGGAAACCGTAGCCGACGGGTTCACCTTCATCGGCCGCGCGTCCGACGGCAGTGTACTGGCCGCCGCGCTGAGCGAACTGGTCAAGCCGTTCGAGAAACTCAGGGTAGCGACTGGGGGCTAGCGACTGGGGGTTTGAACCAAGCCCACCGGTCGCACCCGGTGGGTCGAGAAGTGGCGCGGGCGCCATGGGCGGCTTGTCCGCCTTGTCTTCCGTGGGGGGGTCGGCAAACCCGCCCGCAACCATGTTGACCGAAAGCGGCGGCCGGCCTATGCTTCTGGTATGAGAATTGCATTCTCGGGTAGGTTGACGCGCTCGCTGTTGGTCGCCCTGATCTTGGCCGGACCGTTCTGTTGCCGGATCGTGGGGATCAGCGGGGCTGGGGTGCGCTCCTGCTGCCATCCGGGGGTCGAGGATGCAAACGACCGGCCCGACGCCGATCCCCCCCCGTGTTGCCAGCGGTGCAGTCGTCCGAGCCACACGCCCGTGCCGGCTCCACGGTCGCCACAGCCTCCCCCCTGCCACTGCCCGGAAGATCCCTTCTGCCAGTGTCTCTCCGCCGGCGCGGTGATCCAGAAGCCGGCGGTCGACGTCGTCGCGGAAAGCATCATCCCGGACGTCACCGGGGCCGCGGACCAGGGCAGTCCCGTCTTGATCTGCAGTGCGCCGGTTGCCCGGACCGACACGCCCTGCCCCGCCGCGCATCCACCCTCTGGTAAAGCCAACCTGGGTCGGATTGCGCGCTGTCTGCACCAGTCCTTTCTCTGCTAATCCCCTGCTCGATCTCGTTGGTGATTTCGTCCGCGAGACCAATCGGTAGTCGCTGCGCGCCGTCCGGTCGGCTTCGCCCAACGTCTTCTCTTGGGAAGGGATCCACGTGCTGGGATTTAAGCTGCTCCCCTGGGAGTACGCGGTCCGCAATCTGTTTCGCCGGCCGCTGAGTACACTGCTCACGCTCGCCGGACTGACGACGGTCGTGCTGCTGGTGCTGATCGTCGTCGGCTTCATTCGCGGGCTGGAACAATCGCTCGCCGCCGCCGGCGACCGGCGAGTTGCCATCGTGTTCTCGCTCGGCATGGGAGAGAACCTGGAATACTCGTCCATCTCGATGCGAACCGCGGGCGAACTGGCCGCGAGTGTCGACGGCGTGCGGGAGCGTTACGGGAGAGAATACGTCTCCCCCGAACTCTTCCTGGGAACGGAAATCGGCCTGGACCAGCGCGACGAACCGGCCATGGGGCTCGTGCGGGGCGTTACGCCCGACGTGTTACTGGTGCGTCGCCGGGTCGACATCGTGGAAGGTTCCTGGCCGAAGTTGGGGGAAGTGCTCGTGGGTCGCCTGGCGGCAACGAAGCTCGGCGCCGTGAGTAACCGTCTGGCGGTCGGGGAAACGCTCACCTTCGAGGGAAGGGCGTGGCGCATCAGCGGCATCTTCTCGGCGGCCGGCTCGGCGCTGGAGTCCGAGGCCTGGTGCCGCTTGGATGAATTGCAGCAGGCGATGAAGCGGAAAGACCTCAGCCTCGTGGCCGTGACACTGGCCCCCGAGGGCGACTTCGCCGACCTCGATCTGTTCTGCAAGGCGCGTCTCGATCTGGAGTTGCAAGCGATGCTCGAGGAAGATTACTACGCCACGCTCCAGAAAGACTACCGGCCCGTTCGCATGTTGGCCTGGCTGCTGGTGAGTCTGGTGTCGGCGGCCGGTATCTTTGCGGGGCTCAATACGATGTATGGCGCCGCCATCGGGCGGATCCCCGAGCTGGCGGCCTTGCGAACCATCGGATTCTCGCGTCGGGCGATACTGATCAGCCTCGTCCAAGAGGGAGTCCTGCTGGCGACCGCCGCCAGCCTTGTGGCGGTTTTTGTAGCCATTACCCTGGTCAACGGAACGGCCATGCGTTTCACCATGGGAGCGTTTTCGCTCCACGTCGACCCGATCACCGTGCTGGCCGGTTGCGGCGTCGGATTTTCCCTGGGACTGCTGGGGGCCGTTCCCCCGGCGTTTCGAGCGCTTCGAATGCCTGTCGTCGACGGGCTGAAAGCCGTATGACCTTTTTTTACCGAAGGAGTAAGCCATGTTCCGAATGTTTCTTACCACGACGATTCTCGCATCGGCCTTGTCGGCGGTGACTGGATGCGGCGGCTCTTCGTCCGGTGACGCTTCGCCCGACGACTCCGCGGCGGGGGCCAAGTACGTTCTCGACACGGAGCCGAAAGACGCCCAAGACGTCATCGGCGCCAAAGACAACGCAAAGGACGACGAGCCGATCGTCGTCGTCGGACGTATCGGCGGTAGCGCGGACCCCTGGGTCGAGGGCAAGGCCGCGTTCTCGATCGTCGATTGTTCGCTCAAAGCGTGTTCCGATATCGAGGGAGACCAGTGTTCCATTCCCTGGGATTACTGTTGCGAAACCGACAAGCTTCCCGGCGCGACGGCCCTGGTCAAACTGGTAGATGACTCCGGAAAAGTGCTGGCGACGGATGCCCGGAAGTTGCTGCAAGTGAAGGAACTGCAAACGATCGTCGTTCGCGGTACGGCAAAACGAGACAAACAGGGAAACCTGACCGTGATCGCCGATGGAGTTTTTGTACGACCGTGAACCTGTACTCAGTGACAAGCCAATGAATGGGCGGGGGTGCCTGGGGTCGAGCGCAGCGAGCCCCCAGTTGGTTGACCTCTGGAGGCTCGCTGCACTCGACCCCAGGCACCCATCAATCTCGCTGTTACAGAGTCCTTGCCCATAAGGAGACCGACAAGTGGAAACCTCTCCTGCAACAAACGCCGAGGTCGATCTCTCGCAATTGGCGATCGATCGCGGCAACCGGCCGGGAACGGGCGCGCGAAGGCATCTGCTCACGCGCTACGTGCTGCCGGCCATTTTGGTCGGCGGATTCGTTGCGCTGATCGCCTGGATGGCGCGCGATCTGGTCTTTCCGCCACGATCGGTGACGGTGGTTCCCGTTTTTGCCACGCACGCCGCAAGCCAGCGCGAGGGGACGCGGCTGTTCGAGGCGGCCGGATGGATCGAGTCGCGGCCCACGCCGGTGAAGGTCGCCGCGCTGGCGCCCGGCGTCGTGGAAGAGCTTCTCGTGGTCGAGGATCAGCCGGTTAAGGTGGGTGAACCGATCGCCGAACTGGTCCGAGACGACGCCGATTTGGCCCACCGGCAAGCGCAAGCCGATCTCGACCTGCAAGAGGCCGAATTGAAGGGAGCGGAAGCCGTACAAACGGCCGCCAATACCCGCTTCGAGCGGCCCTTGCATTTGGATGCCGCCCTGGGTGAATCCGAAGCGGCGCTGGCGAAGATCGAAACGCAATTGGTGAGCCTCCCCCTGGAGATCAAAGGGGCCGACGCGCGGGCGGTGTTTGCCAAGCAGAACTATGAGGGTAAGTTGGCGGCCGAAGGCGCCGTGGCCGGGCGGGTGATCGTCGAAGCCCGAAGCGAGTACGAATCGGCCAAGGCCCTGGCCGAAGAGCTGAACGGCCGACTCAACTCGCTGGCCAAAGAGCGCGAAGCCGCGACCCGGCAGTGTGTTGCGCTGCGAACCCAACGCGAGCTCCGGGTCGACGAACGTCGGGCGAAAGACGAGGCCGATGCCGCCGTGCAAGCTGCCACGGCTCGCCGCGATCGGGCCCGCCTGGCACTGGAAGAGGCCAAGCTCCGGTTGGATCGGATGACTGTGTACGCTCCCATCGACGGTCGGGTGCTCCATCTCGTAGCGTACCGCGGCTCTCGCCTGACCGCCGGCAAGGGCAGCACCAACTCTCAGGACGGCAGCACGGTGGTCACGCTCTACCAACCCGACATGCTCCAGGTGCGCGTGGATGTTCGCTTCGAAGATCTACGCAGAGTCCGGCTCGGTCAACGCGTCTTGATTAAGAGCCCGGCCGTGGCGTCGGCGCTGGAAGGAAAGGTGCTCTTCCTGAGCTCCGAGGCCGACATCCAGAAGAACACGCTGGAAGTGAAGGTGGCCATCGAGTCGCCGCCTCCGGTGCTGAAGCCGAAGATGCTGGTCGACGCGACGTTTCTGGCGCCCAAGCAGACCGAGACTCGCGATGCTCCGTCGGAGGAACTTCGCCTGTTCGTGCCGAAATCGCTCGTCGGGCACGACGACGAGGGCCCGTTCGTCTGGGTGGCCGATCAATCGTCGGGCCGAGCACACCGCACGTCCGTCGAGACGGGCACCACCGGCCCCGACGGACTGGTCGAGATCACCGACGGACTGACCCCCGCCAGCCGCATTATTGCCACCGGACACGAAGATCTCCGCCACGACGAGCGGATTCGCATCACCGGGGAAGCACCGCCCGTACCCGACTTGCATGAAGGAGGAACCGAGTAATGGCCCTGGTGGAACTTCGCGACGTCAGCAAACACTACCACAAAGGCGGCCAAACCATTGCTCCGCTGGACGGCGTGTCGCTGGATGTCCGCCAAGGAGAGTTCGTCTCCCTGATGGGGGCCAGCGGAACCGGAAAGTCGACCCTGTTGAATCTGATCGCCGGCATCGATCGCCCCGACTCGGGCCGCATCGTGATCGACGACACGGACATCACGCGCATGTCGGGCACCCGCCTGGCGGCATGGCGGGCCGCCGCCATCGGCTACGTTTTTCAGACCCACAACCTGATCCCCGTGCTTACGGCCCACGAAAATGTCGAGTTGCCGCTGTTGCTGCTGCCGATGTCTCGCGCCGAACGGCGAAAGCGGGCTTCCGTCGCCATGCAAGCGGTCGATCTGTCGGATCGGGCCGACCACTACCCCCGGCAACTCTCCGGCGGGCAGGAGCAGCGCGTGGGCATCGCCCGGGCGATCGTTGCCCATCCCAAGATCGTCGTGGCCGACGAACCGACCGGCGACCTCGATCCCGATACGTCGACACAAATCCTCGGCCTGCTCCGGCGGCTCAACGCGGAACTGGGCGTCACGCTGATGGTGGTTACACACGACATCGAGGTGGGCGCCTCGGCCGGGCGGCAGTTTCATCTGGAACATGGAAAACTCGTCGAAAACGGCCAGAACTCTTAGTATCTCTCTCAAAACCTGTACGATGGCGCTCCGAGGCCGTCGAGAGCCCGTGTCGTTTTGGCAGCGACGGCCTCGG